>DASUXU010000016.1:0-9167 GCA_036377735.1 Longimicrobiales bacterium | reverse complement strand
GTGATGCCCATGGCCTGGGTGAGCTTGAAGAGCATCAGGTAGAAGATGGTGATGCCGAGGGAGATGCCGATGCCGTAGGCGGGTCCGCCGCGCGAGCTGGTGTTGGCCAGCGGTGCGCCGAAGAGGATGATGATGAGCGTTGCAACGGGCAGTGCGAGCTTCTGCATCTGCTCGACCATGAGCTTGCGCGGCATCTGGCCGGAGCGCTGCTGCACCTCGATATAGCGGCCGAGCTCGGCGTAGCTCATTTCTTCGGGCTTCTTGGGTGTCGCCGTGAGCTGCGTCGGCTCCTCGGTGAAGCCGTGCGAGACCATTGTCCCGAAGCGGTATGAGGTCTCGAGCGTGTCCTGCCAGAACTGGCGGTAGTACCCGTCATAGAGGTGCCAGCGGCCAGCCTGGTAGAGTGCAGAGTCGGCGTAGATGTTCTCGCTGGGCGTGGTGACGCCGTCACCGCGCCGCTCGACCGATATGCCGTCGATGCGCGCACGGCTGGCGTCCAGGTTCCGGATGATGACGGACTCGCCGTTCTCCGTGCCATAGACGAAGTCACTGCGGGTGATCCCCTCGAACTTGTCGGACTGACCCCACAGCTCATTGGAGCGCATGCCGGCCGCGGGCGCGACCTCGGACAGCACGAGTCCGCCAATGGTGAGCAGGACGCCGAGCGGCGGCAGAATGAGGAGCGCGCGGTAGAAGCTGATACCGCCGGCCTTCGCTGCGGTCATTTCCGCATGGCGTGTCATGCTGCTGACCGTGAACACGGTCGCAACGAGTGCCGCTATGGGGAATGAATATGACAGCCAGAGCGGCATCTGGTAGAAGTAGCCGAGTGCCACTTCGTGGATCGGGATGTTGCGCCGCGAGAACGTGTCGATCCGCTCCGTCCAGTCGCCGAGAATGAACAGGAGCGGACAGGCGAGCGCGGTGACAATGAACAGCTTCATGAACTCGCGTGCGACGTAGCGGTCGATGAGTCTGATCATGCGGCCCGTGCGCGGCGGCGGGAGAATAGGCCGATGACGCTGCGCCGCAGGTCGTCCCATCCGCCGCCGCGGCTGCTGGCGGTTTCGCGACCGATCCGGCGAACGGCCAGGATGCCGAGCGCGCCGAACAGGAAGTTCGGAGCCCACGGCCCGAGGAACGGCGGGATTTTCCCGCGGTCACCCAGCGCCTCGCCGCCGATCAGGGACATGTAGTAAATGCCGAAGACCGCCAGTGATACGGCGATCACCATGCCGGCGCCGCCGCGCGGGAAGCGCACGGCGATCGGTGCGCCGATCAGCACGAAGATGATGCACGCGATCGGGATCGCGAACTTCTTGTGCCACTCGACTGCGAGCGAGTTGATGTTGTTCTGCAGCGACTTCGCGCGTTCGGCGAGCGCGACGGAGTCGCCGGCCACGCCGGCGGGAGTAGCGCCGCCCTGGAGCTCGAGCTGTGCGCGGCGGACGGACGCGAGGGTCTCGCGCGTCGAGTCGATCCGCGTCGCAAGCATGGTGAGGTTCATCTCGCGGTCGCTGCGGTAGTCGTCGTCCATGCTGCGCTGGAACGTGGTGCCGACGTCCTTGAGCTGCATCATCTGCCGCGTGAAGAACACCCGGTCGAGATCCGCGGGTGTACGCCGCTTGATCTCGTTCATGTACCCATTGTAGAGGGTGAGGAACAGATCGGTGCGGTTCTGGTTAAAAGCCATGAGACCGCTGTCCGCGTACATGGTCCGCCCCGACTCGGCCGAGCTCACGTCGTAGATCACGACATCCGTCAGCCTGCCCGACGCGTCATCGATGTCACCCGCCCGGATATAGATCCGCCGGCTGTAGTCCTGGGTCGGCACGTAGTTGATCACCTGCGGCCGCATCAGGAGTGTGGGGCTCTTGGAGCTGATGTTCACCATCAGCTGAGCCAGGCGGTGGTTGGTTTCGGGAAGGACGGCGTGGTTGAACCAGATCATGCCGCCCGTGAGCAGGACCGCGGTCACGAGGAGCGGTACCAGCATCCGGAGCAGATTGACCCCGCTCGCCTTGAGGGCCGTAACCTCGTTTTCCGCCGCCAGCTGGCTGAAGGCGTAGAGGACGGCGACGAGGACGGCCATGGGCAGGGTGAGCGCGATGATATGGGGGAGAGACAGGGCCATGACCTCGAGGATGGTCCTGACGGGAAGGCCTTTTCCGACCAGGGACGTGATCCTCTTGGCGACCGTGTTGATGAACAGGATGCCGGTGAGGATGGCCAGCGCGAAGAGGAAGGGTCCGACATGGGCGCGCAGGAGGTAGCGCGTCAGGATCCGCATCTGTTAGTCCGGGCGCCCGTGCACCGATTGAGGGTGACGTAAGTCATTACTATATTTCATGATTCGTTCTTATACAAGCAGCCTCCGCGGCTCGCGCGGCGGGCCCCCGACCATGCCCCGGTCCAACTGGAGCCCCAGGCGACGCTCGCCCCTATGAGAAACCGCGTCCTCCTTTCACTCGCCCTGTCGCTTGCCGCTGCTGCGCCGCTGCGCGCACAGGTGCCGACACTGCGTGGTGAAGGGGAGGAAATGCCGGCGATCCGCCTGTCGTCGCCTGCAGAAGACCTGCTTCCACACCTCACACTGCGTACACCGCCGGAGCTCCGGCTGTTCGTGATGCGACCGCTGCACAGCTGGGTGGCGGAGCAGATGGCCGCGCTTCAGATCCGGCTCGCCGCGGATGAGCGCGCGCTGTGGCGCCGCTCGCTCGACGGCTTCGCGGTGGTCGATGAACGCGAGCTCACGCCGGACGTCACGCCACTTGCGGTCGGTCCGGTTCGCCCGGACACCGTCGCATACCTGCCGGTCCCGCTGCCGAAGGACACCACGAAGGACATCGACTTCCTGCCGGGCATCCTGTCCGAACACGCGGACATCGGGTTCAGCATCCGCGGCAACGGACAGCTCGGCGGCTCGTGGCAGAAGTACACGCCGTGCGATCCGACGACCGGAATCGAGTGCAAGGCCGGCCTGTTCCCGCAGCTCCGGCCGGACATGCTGTTCGGTGTCAGAGTCGCGGGCAAGGTGGCGGACCGCGTCAATGTCGACGTGAACTTCGACCAGGCGAACGAGTTCGACGCGGCAAACAATCTGAACGTGAGCTACCAGGGTCTGCCGAACGAGATCCTGCAGCGCATTGAAGTCGGCGACGTCTCGATCCGTCTGCCGACATCGCGCTTCATGACGCGCGGCATCCCCGCGGGTAATTTCGGCTTCCGTGCAACAGGGCAGCTCGGCCCGCTCGATTTCCAGACCGTGTTCGCGCAGCAGAAGGGTGACCTGACGACGCGCGAGTTCAAGGTTACGGGCGGCGGCACGCAGCAGAGCGTGGTACAGGAAGCCAGCGTCGTGATGGACGACGCGGACTACGTGAAGGGTCAGTTCTTCTTCCTCGTCGATCCTGCGATGCTGAGCGGCGCACCCTACGTGGATCCGCTGCGGCTGGTCGCGCAGGATGCGCCGGACGCTGTTCGCCCGCGCGCGGGCGGCGTCATCCAGATTTACCGGGACGAGCGGCTCTCGCCGTCCTCTCCCAACGGCTCGGAGCTCGGCCGGTTCCTTGCCGACGCAGTGCCGCCCGGTACAGGTGTGCGTCACAGCGGTTCATTCCGCCGCCTCACACCGGACGTCGACTACACCGTCCACGCGAGTGGTCTGTGGATCACACTGAAGTCGCCACTGCGACCGGACGAGGCGCTCGCGATTGCCTACATCACGGAGACGGGTGATACGATCGGCGACGTGAACGCGGAGCAGGCACCGCCGGGGCAGACGCCGCAGCTAAGACTGGTGCGCGGACCGGTGTCGATCCATCAGCCGGGTACGTCGACGTGGACGTACGAGATGCACAACGTCTACCGGCTGGATACATCCGCCGGCGTCGAGCTGAACAGCATCGACATGACCATCTCGCTGGGCGACCTGGCCGGCGGCAGGACGTTCCAGATCGTGAACGGTGAGCAGCTGCCATACGTCCGGTTCTTCGGCCTGGACGAGGACTCGCCGAGCGAGCGGCTGGATGAGGCGCAGATCTATCAGCCGTCGCGCGGCGCGTTCGGACAGACGGGGTCAACGATTTCCGGCACGTTCATCATCTTCCCTGCGACGCAGCCGTTCATGGCGCCCGGTCCGGTGCCGAGCCGCGGGCTCACAGCCGAGCAGCTCGCAATCGAGCTGGGCGCGAACGCGAACAGCGCGATCTACAACGAAGTCGATCCGGTCAACCGCGAGGCGGCCGCGCGCTTCAAGCTGACGTTCAAGTACCGGGTGAAGGCGGACGGCCTGGCATCCTCGTTCTCACTGGGCGCGATCGGTATCCGCGAGGAGAGCGAGAACATCACGCTCGGAAACCGCCGCCTGATCCGCGGCGTTGACTACGAGATCGACTACGACATCGGCCAGCTCACACTGCGCGACCCGCAGACGCTCTTTGCGACGAACCCCGGCGCTGAGCTGCGCGCGGTCTGGGAGCAGAAGCCGATGTTCCAGGTCGCACCGACGAGCGTGTTCGGACTCAATGCGAAGTACAACGTCGGGCAGCGTGGCGCCGTGAATTTCGTGGGCCTGTTCCAGGCGGAGCGCTCATTGATGGCGCGTCCGCAGCTTGGCGTGGAGCCAGGCTCGATCTTTCTCGGCGGCGTGAGCGGCAGCTTCGACCTGGGCGGCGCACTGCTCGACCGCATGTTCGGTGCAGTACCGTTCCTGCGTCTCGGCAATCAGTCGGCAGTGCGGCTCACCGGTGAAGTGGCGCTGTCGTCGCCGAATGCGAACACGAAGGGCGATGCATACGTCGAGGATTTCGAGTCGACGGAGGAGTTCCGGATCGAGCCCCGCCGGCGCGACTGGCGCCTCGGCTCGCGGCCCGAGTCGAATACCGGCGACCAGGGGCTGCTGCCCTTCGTTCGCGATGCGACGAACGCCGCACCCATCGTCTGGACGCATGATTACCTGCTGAACGGCCAGCCGAGTGGCGCGTTCCGGCCGAGCATGTCAGTGGATACAATGATACGCGTCATTGGATCAGAGTCGGTGGAGTATGCACTCCACACCAATTTCGGGCGCGCGGACATGCCGCCGGTTGCGGGGCCGCGCTGGCGCTCGCTCACCACAGTCATCTCGTCGACCGGGCGCGACATGTCGCGCAGTGAGTACCTCGAGTTCTACGCCCTTGCGGGCACCGAGCCACTGTCGCTGATTCTGGACATCGGGACGGTGAGCGAGGACGCATTCTATGTCGACCCGAACGGCCAGACGAACGGCCAGTTCGCGGACGGCACGGAGTGGGGCCTGGGTGTGCTGGATGAAGAGGCGAGGCTGGCGCAGCGCGAGGTGTGGGGTACGGGCGCAGGATCGCCGGACGAGCGCGGCCTGTGGAACCAGAGCTGTCTCACGCAGCCAGGCGCCGTGCACCCGTTCGGTGATCCCGTCGCGAACTGCACGCGCAACAACGGGCTGCGCGATACGGAAGACCTGGACGGCAACGGTGTGCTCGCGGGCACGGACGGCGAGTATTTCCGCTATGTCGTCCCGCTCGACCGCATGAACGAATACCTGGTGCGCGACCGTTCGGAGACGGGAACGAACTACCAGCTCTACCGCATCCCTCTGCGTTCGGGTGTCGCGGTGAACGGTGCCAGTGACGCAACGTGGCGGTTCATCAAGCACCTGCGTGTGACCGTGGTGTCAGAGACACAGGGTGTCCGGCTGGTGTCGCTGGCGCGGATGCGCGTCGTGGGCTCACGCTTCACGAAGCGCGACATCACCGGCGTGAATACCGGACTGCTCGATGCCACGCCGTCCGTCGCGGTGAATACCATCGTGAACGCGGGACCGGTCAGCATCCTTACCGACGCAACGTACGTCGTGCCGCGCGTGAACACGTCGGCGCAGGACCCGTCCGCGGGGATCGGCGGCAGCGGCGCGGAGATCAACGAGAAATCGCTGCGGATTGCATACGAGCAGCTCGCGCCGGGGGACCGCGCGGAGGTGTATTACCGGTACGCGCAGCAGCCGCGCAGCTTCATGAACTACCGTCAGCTCCACCTGTGGGCGATGCCACGCCGGGGCACGTGGGGTGTGGCGGATGGCGACCGTTTCGTCGTCAAGGTCGGCACAGACGCACGTAACTACTATCTGTATCAGACACGCCTGCACCCCGCACCCGCCGGCGCCCCGTCGCAGAAGGGAGATGACTGGCTGCCGGAGATCGTGATCGATTTCGAGCAGTGGTTCGCGCTCAAGGCGGAAGCGGAACGGCGTCAGGTGACCCGCCCGATCACGGCCGGCGTGCAGGACACGGTGTGGAGTGCGGACAGCACGTATGCCATCGTGCTTGAGGACCGTGCGCGCGCGCCGAACCTGCAGGCGGTGCGCGAGCTCTCGTTCGCGGTCTACAACGGTGGCGCGGCGTCTTCGGACGGCGAGGTCTGGATCGACGACATGCGGCTGACCGGCGCAGCGCGGACGACGGGCCAGGCGACGGCACTGGGTCTCGAGATGAATGCGGGCGAGTTCATCACGGGCGCGGTCGCGTTCTCACACCGCGACGACGTCTTCCAGCAGCTCAACGAGAACACGCCGTACGTCGCCTCGGGTGACTTCACTCTGAACGCGGACGCACACCTGGACCGGCTGCTGCCGGCATCATGGGGTGTGGACCTGCCGCTCAACGTGTCCCACACGCGGTCGCAGCAGGACCCGACGTTCCTGCAGAATACCGACGTACCCGTGAGCGACCTCGGCAACCTGCGCGAGTCCGGCGCAGCCTCGACGCGGGTGGGCCTGCGGCTCAGCAAGCGCACGCCGAGCGCGAACAGGTGGCTCGGACTCCTCGTCGACGGGACAGCGCTCCGATTCGGATACAGCACGGCCGATTCGCGCGCAATCACGTCGCGTTCCACGTCCGGCAACATGGATGCGGGCATCTCGTACTCGCATGCCATTGCGAGCAGGTCGATCGACGTGTTCCCGACATTCCTCGAGAACCTGCTGCGCTCGATCCTGCCGCAGCGCGCGGAGGAGAGCCAGACGTTCGCGCGCCTGACGGCGTCGCGACTGCGCTACACGCCCGCGGTCATCTCGTTCAACTCCGGCCTGCAGAACCAGCTGAGCCGGACATACAGCTACGACCGGATCCTGGAGCTCGAGGACGACACGATCACGGCGTTCGAGTCGCCGCGCCAGGCAATGCAGAACGATGTGAGTGTCAACTTCGCGCCGTTCCGCGGGCTCACCTCCGGCATCTCGCTGGCGAGCTCCCGCGACCTGCTCGATCCCGAGCGGGCGACGGAGGACCCACAGGTGCGAGCCGCGCTGTCGAATGTGCAGTCATCGCTGGCGGGGCTGAACCTGGGCTGGGAGCGCAGCCGCGGCCTTAACACGACGCTTCGCTACGAGCCGCAGATCACGAGCTGGCTGCGCGCCACGTACGACTTCCGGAACTCGTACAACACCGACCGCAATCCGTCCTTCATGAGTGAGCCGACGGGCGTCGGTGCGGACACGATCAGCACCATGCAGCGGCGGTTCGAGAGCGGGCGCCAGACCGCGACGCGCCTGCAGTTCCGGCCGGCCGAGTTCATGAATGCTGCGTTCGATACGATGCCGACGAAGCAGACCGGCGGGGGCGCGGGCCGGATCACGCGCAGCGCCCTGAAGCGCTTCGAGTCGCTCGACCTGAGCTGGACCAATCGTCTCAGCTCGCAGTTCGAGCGGGAGTCGATGCTGCCGGGGCTGGCATACCAGCTCGGCCTCGGCAACCTGGAGTCCTTCCACGTGATCGGCGCGGACACTGCGGCGCGCGCACTGCAGTCGCAGGAGTTCCGGGCGACCGGCCGGTATGCATTCACGCGCCAGATCACGATGGACCTGACCTACCGCAGCACCGACCTGGACGGCCGTGACCTGCGCGGCGGGCAGCGGCTGCAGCACGAGACAGGATGGCCGTACGTCAATGTGAGGATGCAGGACATCCCGCTGCCGAAGAGCTGGCAGAAGTACCTGCTCAATGCCGTGATCTCCGGCGGTGTCGAACGCGTGCAGACCACGAGCTCGCTGGGGTCCGCAACGGCGCCACAGGAGCGCAGCTCGAAAAGCCTGAACATACCGGTCAGCACGACACTGACGTTCCCGAAGGGTGTCGCTCTGTTCTACTCCGGCAAGTTCAAGGTCGGTGACACGAACGACCCGACGGGGCTGATGCGGTCGGACGAAGACGAGCACAGCGTCCGTCTGGCGACGGTCATCGCGCCGCCCGAGTGGCTCAATGGCAAGCTGGCCGAGCCGATCACGACGGAGCTCTCATTCATGCAGCGCGGCAGCTATCAGTGCCGGGGCACGATCCTGCTGTCGACCAGCTGTATCGCCTACGTCTCGAATACCACGCGCACCGGCCGCTTCCAGCTCCGGTCTCGCCTGAAGGATCTGGGCATCGGCATGTCCGTGGACTACAATGCACGGCAGAGCCACGTCGGCACGCGCAACGGCACCAGCCAGTGGACGCTCAACCTGTTCGGGGACTTCAACCTTGCCGGCGGCCGCATGCCCGCCGGCTTCGGAGACCAACGCTGATGCGACTCATTGCACTCGCCCTCTGTGCACTGCTCGCGGCCGGCTGCTCCAGTGACCAGCCGGGCCGCGGCGATGCCGCGGCCGCCACGACGGATCCGGCGGAGGCGCCGGACCGTGACATGCCGAAGTTCGATGCGGACTCCGCATTCGCACTGCTCCGCCGCCAGGTCGAGTTCGGGCCGCGTGTGCCCGGCACGGCGCCGCATGCGGCGCAGCTCGCGTGGATGCAGGACTACCTGCGAAGCCGCGCGGACACCGTCGTTGTCCAGTCGATCGCTCACAGGGCGAAGGGCGGGAAGACCGTGCAGATGGCCAACGTGCTCGCGCGCTTCAATCCGGAAGCGTCGCAGCGCGTGCTGTTCCTCGCGCACTGGGATACGCGCAAGACCGCGGATTCCGAGACCGACCCGGCGAGGCGGAAGATGCCGATCCCCGGTGCCAACGATGGCGCGTCCGGCGTCGCAGTCCTGATGGTGCTCGCGGACATGTTCTCGAAGGATGCGCCGCCGATCGGAGTCGACCTGCTGTTTACGGACGGCGAGGACTGGGAGACGGACGACATGTACATCGGCGCGAAGCATTTCGCGGC
>DASUXU010000015.1:0-18558 GCA_036377735.1 Longimicrobiales bacterium | reverse complement strand
CGGCGAGGATGAGCTTCAGCGTCCCCCCTCCGGACTCGCCTGGTCGGGCCTCGCCGCCGGACTCTCGATGGGGCTTTCACTCCTCACCGAATCATTCCTGTCACATCATCTGCCGACTGCGACGTGGACGCCGCTCGTTACCCGGCTCGGATACAGTGTCGGGTTCATCGCGATCATCCTGGGCAATCAGCAGCTCTACACCGAGAACACGCTGACCGCTGTGGTCCCGGTACTGGCGCGCAAGCAGGAGGGTGCGCTGCGTGTGATGCTGCGCCTGTGGGGTGTGGTGCTGCTGGCGAATCTCGTGGGAGCGCTGCTGTTCGCACTCTGGGTCAACATTCCCGGTCTGTTCGACAGCGATGTCATGAAGAGCATAGATCACGTCGCAATGCATTCGCTGGAGCACGATCCGCTGCAGACGTTCGGGCTCGCGATCTTCGCCGGGTGGCTGGTTGCGCTGCTGGTGTGGATGCTGGCGACAGTAAAGGAAACGAAGCTGTTCGTGATCATCATCATCACGTACATCATCGGCATCGGCGGCTTCCCCCACATCATTGCAGGTGCGGTATCGGTGTCACACGCCGCGCTGCGCGGCCTTGCGACGTGGGACACGGCGCTGCTGGGATATGTGGTGCCCACACTGCTCGGGAATACTCTGGGTGGTGTCGCGCTCGTTGCAGCGCTGGGTCACGCGCAGGTCGAGCCAAACGAAGAAGAGCAGCTGCCCTAGCAGCCCAGTACGGTGCTACCGGTGCGGGTTGCTCTCGAAGCTGCCGTACATGGGGTTGGGCAGCATGAACCAGCGGTCGCCGAATGGCGCCAGCGCTGCCGGGTCTGTACGCGACGCCTGTGACATGCGCGGGAAGTCCTGGATATTGTCACCCACCCACATCAGCACTTCGACGGCGGGCACGCCCGGGACCGCGGTCCCGCGGGCGACAGCTTCGAAGCGCGGGTTCTTGTCACTGACGCGATTGACGCGGCAGAGCACGGCGTCAGGGGTGAGAGTGAGCCGGTCGAGATTCGCGCGCGTGTCCGCGCACACTTCATCATCGCGATTCGTGACGATGGCAATGCGTCCGCCAAGCCGGCGGACCGTTGCCAGAAATTCGACGGCGCCCGGTATCGCGGGTGCTGCACGTTCGCGCACCCAGGCGTTCCAGGTCGCATCGCTGTAGCTGCCACCGTTCTGCGCCAGGCGCTTCTGATACTCCGAGTTGTCCAGCACGGTCTCGTCCGCGTCGAGAATGACGGCCCACGTACCGGGCTGTCTGCCCTGCGCCAGCTGCGCGATGCGCGCGGCCGCAGTCCGATACGTCTCGAGAGCGATGGCCTGGTATTCCGCGGAATTGCGGAACCAGTGGGTCTCGCGCGGCAGGACGAGCTGCGCGGTCGTCGCTCCGGACGCGGCCGGTGTCACCGGCGCGGTCGGCGTCTCGCGGGTGGCGACGGCGGGCGCGCACGCGCCGAAAATCAGGACGGAGAGCAGGATTCCTTTCATATCGTGAACGTATGGCCGGGCAAACGAGCCGCGCAATCGGAAACGGGTTCGTGCGGGAAGTGGTGGCGCCGCCCGCGCGGCACGGCGTCTGCCTCGACGGGCCGCATGACTGAAAAATCAGATGTACTGATCCTGGGCGCGGGCGCGGCGGGTCTCGCCGCGGCCCGCATGCTGAAGAAGGCGGGCAGGAGCGTGCAGCTTCTCGAGGCCCGGGACCGCCCCGGCGGCCGCGTCCTTACGCATGCGGATCCACGGTGTCCGGTCGCGATCGAGCTGGGCGCGGAGTTCATTCACGGCGAGGCGAAAACCACCCGCCGGCTGCTGGACGAAGCACGGTTGGCGTACTACGACGCTGGCGGCGAGCAGTGGCGTGCGCAGGCGGGGCGGCTGACACGCGCGGAGAAGTTCTTCGAGCGCATCGGTCGGGTAATGAAGAAGCTCGACAAGGAGGGGCCGGACCGGCCGTACGCCGATTTTCTGGCGGAGAAGCCGGGCGGCCGTCGCCTGGCGCAGGACCGTGTGCTGTCGCAGCGCTTCATCCAGAGCTTTCACGGTGCCGACCTCTCGATCATCAGCGCGCACAGCCTGGCGCAGCAGGGCGACCCGGCAGAGGACGAGACCGTGGAGAAGACGGGACGCGTCATCGGTGGCTACGGCCCGCTGATCGAATATCTGGCTCGCGATCTCACGGATGACATTGCGTACAACCACATCGCCACGCGGCTGGAGTGGCAGCCCGGGCGTGTGCGGGTGACGGCGAAAGCGGGTGATCGCACGCGCACTTTCGAGGCGGAGCGCGCGGTGATCACCCTGCCGATCGGCGTGCTGCAGGCGCCGGCAGGTGAGACGGGCGCGCTGCAGATCGATCCTGACCCGACGGCGATCCGCCGCGCCATCGATCTGCTGCACCCGGGCGTCGTGCTGCGCGTCGCGCTGCTGTTCCATGAGCGGTTCTGGGAATCGAAGCACCTGCCCGGTCTGCCGCAGCACGGCAGCCTGGAGGATGCGATGTTCATGCACACGCCGCGCGGCCGGTATACGATCTGGTGGACCCAGCACCCGGTGCGCGCGCCGCTGCTGGTAGCGTGGACGGGCGGTCCGCCCGCACTGGAGCTGATCGCTATGGGCGAGGCGGGAATGGTCGAAGCGGCGGTCGACGAGCTTGCGACGGAGGCGGGCATTGCGCCCCGCCGGATTACCGGGCAGCTGCTCGGAAGCTGGGTCCACGACTGGTCGTCGGATCCGTTCACGCGCGGCGCGTACGCCTATGCGCGGCCGGGCGGCGCGCGCGCACCGCAGGCGCTGGCGAAGCCGGTGGAGAACACACTGTACATGGCGGGCGAAGCCGTGGCGTCGAAGGTTGCGAATGGCACGGTGGAAGGGGCGCTGGCGGCGGGGGAGCAGGCGGCGAAGCAGATCCTGGACGGCGGCTGAGGGACCGTCTGCTCTGCCGCGGGGAAGTCCGACCCGTTATGTTCCGGGGCTGATTCCCCGACTCCAAGAGCAGAATGTTGCAGATCACTTCATGCAGCCGAAGGACGGCATGCAGTGCCGCCGCAATGGTTGCACTTGCTGCTGTATCCGTCCTGCCGCTGCGTGCGCAGGAAGCCGCTTCGGCGATCACGCTGGAAGAGGCGGTGCGGCTGGCGGTCCGGAATGACCCGGCCGCCGTCGCGGCCGAGGCCGGCATCACCAGCGCGCGTGCCGACCTCCTCCAGGCGAAAGGCGCATTCACGCCTTCACTGACCGTCAACTCGGCGTACTCCAACTCCAGCAACAGCCGCTTCGACCAGACCTCGGGCCAGCTCGTGTCCGAGAGCTATACCGCACAGGTGCAGACGGGCTACGACCTCTTCACGGGCGGTCGGCGGTTCACAGCGCTGCGTGCCGCGAATGCGGACGCCGCAGCGGCCGAAGCGCGCTACATCTCGCAGCGGTATGCGACCGTGCTGCGCGCGACGGAATCGTTCTATGCGGCGGCGGCCGCGCGGGACATCGTGGACGCGGCGAACCAGCGGCTGGCGCGCGCGAAGGCGCAGCTCGAGGCGGCGAACACGCGACTCGAGCTCGGGACCGCCACGCAGTCCGATGCGCTGCGCGCGCAGCTCGAGGTCGGCAATGCGGAGCTCGCGGTGCTGGATGCGGAATCGTCGCTGAACACCGCCGCGCTCGAGCTCGGACGCATCATCGGCACCGGTGGCGCAGTGGCGACCGCGGCGGAAGCGCTCCCGGCGAGTGCCCCCGCACTGCCCGGGACGTCCGCGCTCATTGCGGAGGCAGCAGCGTCGTCGCCGATCGTGCAGACGGCGGACGCGGTGCTGCGCAGCCGTCGAGCGGATCGCCTTGGCGCGTATACGCCCTATCTGCCGTCGCTGCGGCTCACAGGCGGCTACGACTGGACGAACTTCGAGTTCCCGCCGCGCACGCGGAGCTGGGTGATGCGGCTGACCGCATCGCTGCCGGTGCTGAACGGCTTTGCGCGCGAGGCCGCGGTGCAGCGCGCGTCCGCGGACGAGCGTGTGGCAGAGGCGCAGGCGAAGGATGCGCGGATCGGCGCGCGCGTCGCGGTCGAATCCGCGGTTGCAGAGATCGCGTCCGCCGAGCGGCGGGTGCAGATCGCCGACCGCGCGGTCCAGCTCGCGCGCGAAGACCTCCGCGTGCAGGAGGAGCGGTACTCGATGAACGCCGCGACCATCCTGGACCTGCAGACATCCCAGGTCGCGCTGTCGGACGCGGAAGTCGCGGCAGTGCGCGCACGTCAGACACTCGGCACAGCCGTGGCCCGGCTCGAGGCGATCCTCGGGCGACCGCTCAATCAGGAGTAATCGTGCACCACACGAAAAGTGCGCGCATCGGCGCGCTCATCATAGCAGGCTCTTCGTTCCTGTTCACCGCGTGCGGCGGCGACGACCCGCAGCCGCGCGCGGGCCAGGCAGCGGGACAGACGACCGGGCGCAGCGGTGCACCCGCAGACCGCGTCGTTCCGGTGCAGGTGGCGGGCGTGACGCGCGGCGCGATCGCGCGCAACGTCACGGTCGCGGGGACGGTCGAGCCGATCCGGACGATCGGAGTGAACAGTCAGCTCGCCGGCGCTCTGCTGACCGTGAATGCACAGGAAGGCGATGTGGTGCGGCAGGGCGAAGTGCTCGCGCGCGTCGATGACCGCGAGCTCCAGGCGCAGCTCGCGGCTGCCGAGGCCGCGTTCCAGGTCGCCGAAGCGCAGTACGAGCGCGCACAGCAGCTCCGCGACCGCAAGGTGATCACCGCACCGGAATACGAGCGCGACCGCACGGCATATGCGTCCGCGAAGGCGCAGTATGATCAGCTGAAGACGCGGATCGGCTACGCCACCGTGCGCTCGCCCTTGTCCGGCGTGGTAACCGAGAAGATGGTCGAGACGGGCGACGTGGTGGGCAACCAGCAGCGGCTGTTTGCGATCGCGGACATCTCGAGCATGGTCGTCCGCGTCGGCGTGTCCGAGCTGGATGTCGTGCAGCTCCGCACAGGTGACAGAGTCACAGTGACACTCGACGCGATTCCGGACCGCCCGCTGCACGGCCGCATCCGGCGGGTCTTCCCGCAGGGTGACCCGACGACGCGGCTCGTGCCGGTCGAGGTGGTGCTGGACGCGGAGAGTGCGCGCGTGGCGCGGCCCGGTTTCCTGGCGCGTGTGACGTTTGCGCTCGGCGCGCGCGACGGCGTGCTGCTCGTTCCGGGCGCTGCGGTGGTCGGCGGCCAGGGCGGCCAGGCCGTGTTCGTCGTGCAGGATGGCAAGGCGGTCAGACGGGCAGTGGAGACCGGCGTGACGAGTGAGGGCCGCGTCGAAATCCGCAGCGGCCTGTCCGAGGGTGAGCAGATCGTGGTAGCGGGGAACAACCTGCTTCGTGACGGCATGGGTGTGCGCGCGGTGAGTGCGACCGAGGGCTCGCCGGGAGCCGCGCAATGAGCAAGCGCAAGGGTCTGCCCAGCCTGAGCATCGTGCGGCCTGTCGGCACGGTGATGCTGACGCTCGTGCTGCTCGTGCTCGGTCTGTTCTACCTGGGCGGCCTGCCGCTCGACCTGCTGCCGAGCATCGTCTATCCGCAGCTGCGCGCGAGCGTGACCAATCCCGGGGTCGAGCCGGAAGTGCTGGAGGAGACGATCGCGAAGCCGCTCGAGGCCGCGCTCTCCACCACACAGGACCTCGAGCGCATCGAGACGCAGATCCAGGAAGGGCAGGTCGGCGTGAACCTGTACTTCGCGTATGGCACAAACGTCGATTTCGCGCTGCAGGATGCGTCGAAAAATCTCGACCGCGCGCGTTCGCAGATGCCCGAAGAGGCGAATCCTCCGACGATCTTCAAGTTCGACCCGTCGCAGTCGCCGATCTATGAGGAAGCATTCTCATCCAGCTCGCGCGACCTCGTGTCGCTGCGCGACTGGGTCGAGTACCGTCTCCGCCCGCAGCTGCTCACGATCGAGGGTGTCGCATCCGTAGACGTGTCCGGCGGCCTGATCCGGGAGATCCAGGTCACACTCGACCAGGAGCGTCTGCGCTCCTACGGTCTCACGGTATCGCAGGTGATCGACGCGCTGCGCACCGCGAACCAGGACGTCGCCGCCGGCCGCATCACGTCGCCTACGCGCGAGCTGGTCGGCAAGACGGCCGGCAAGTTCCGCACGGTGGAAGATGTCGAAAACGTACTGCTGACCACGCCGGGCCGCGGCCGCGTCCCGCTTACGGAGGTCGCCACGGTGCGCGACACGCACCAGGACCAGCGGCTGTGGGCCAGGCTGGACGGCGTGCCGGCGGTGAAGCTGTCCATCCGCAAGCAGCCGAATGCCAACACCGTGGCGGTGGCGGAGGGCATCGAGAACAAGATCGAGATGCTGTCCAATTCGGCGTTCATTCCGGCTGACATCGAGCACCGCGTGCTCAACAACTCCGCGGAATTCGTGAAGAGCTCGGTCGGGTCGGTGCGCGATGCCGCGCTTCTGGGCGCCGGTCTCGCCATGATCATCGTCTTCCTGTTCCTCGGCTCCGTACGCAAGACGTTCGTCATCGGCCTCGCGATCCCGATCGCGATCATGACGACGTTCCTGCTCATGGGTGCGAGCCACCTGACACTGAACATGATGTCTCTGGGCGGCCTCGCGCTCGGTGTCGGCATGCTGGTCGACAATTCCATCGTGATGCTCGAGAACATCTTCCGGCACAAGGAAGAAGGGAACGAGGATCCTGAGGAGGCTGCACACGAGGGCGCGGGCGAGGTGCAGAGCGCGATCATCGCGGCGAGCCTCGCGCATCTGTCCTCGGTCGTGCCGTTCCTGATGATAAGCGGCCTGGCCGCGCTGATCTTCCGCGAGCTGATCATCACGATCTCGATGTCGACGCTGGCGTCGCTGCTCGTCGCACTGACGCTCGTGCCGATGATGTCCGCGCAGTTTGGCAAGGTGAAGTTCACGAGCGGCATCGACCGCACGCGTTTCATCCGCGGCTTCGAGCGCGGGCTGGAAGGCCTGAAGAGCGGCTACCGCCGGCTGGCGCCAAATGCGATCCGATATCGCTGGGCCGTGCTCGCGTTCGCCGCGATCGCACTGGTGGGGTCGACGAGACTGACGTCGAACCTCGGCAACGAGTTCCTGCCGCAGGTGGATGACGGCAACGTCGGCGTGTCGATCTCCCTGCCGCCTGGATCGCCCGCGGAGGAGACGAATCGCGTCACGCTCGAGATCGAGGCGATGGTGCGCGAAATGAAGGGCGTGAAGGCCGTGTTCGCGACGGCGGGCGGCCAGATCTTCGGCAACAGCGTCAGCAACAACGCCGGGCGCGGCTCGCTCGACATCGTGCTCGACCCGCCGAAGGAGCGGGGATTCAAGGCGACGGCGTTCGTGGCGGAGCTCCAGCAGAAGATCGACAGCCGCGGCTTCCCCGGCGCACGCATCTCGGTGCGTCCGCCGCGCATCCGCGGCCTGCGCACGTCGACGTCGAATGCGGACATTGCACTGACCATCCAGGGCGACGACCTGTCGGAGCTGCGCTCGATCTCGGACGACCTGATGCAGCGTCTGCGCGGTGTGCCCGGTCTCGAGAACCTGACGCCGTCCGCCGACGAGGCCGCGCCGCAGCTCTCCATCGAGCTCGACCGCCAGCGCGCGTCGTATCTCGGACTCAATGTCGCGGCCGTCGGCCAGACACTGCGCACCGCGCTCGACGGCACGGTTGCCACGCAGTTCACGGCGGGGAATCAGCAGTACGATCTGCGCGTCCGGCTGCCGCGCGAGCAGTTCACCAGCCCGGAAGACGTTGGGTCCGTCGCACTGTTCCCCGGGATTTCCGGCGCCGCGCCGATCTATCTGCGTGACGTCGCCAATGTCCGCACCACGCTCGGCCCGACCAGCATGCTGCGCGAGAACCAGAACCGCATCTTCCGCGTTACGGGCGATGTGAACGACGGCATGGCGACGGTCGGCGAGGTGAACGACTCGATCCGCGCGAGACTCGCATCGCTCGAGCTGCCGGACGGCTATGCACTCGTGTATGGCGGTGAGGAGGAGGCGATCAACGAGAGCAACCGTCAGCTCGCGGTGGTCGTGTTCCTCGCGATCTTCCTGGTCTTCGTCGTGATGGCCGTGCAGTACGAGTCGGTGGTCGACCCGTTCGTCATCCTGTTCGCGATCCCGCTGTCGCTGATCGGCGTGTGTCTCGCGCTGTGGATCACCCAGACGCCGCTCAGTGCGCCGGTATTGCTGGGCGTGATCATGCTCGCGGGTATCGTCGTGAACAACTCGATTCTGATGGTCGAGTATACGGAGCAGCTGCGTGAGGAGGGCATGAGCAGGCCGGAGGCCGCAGTTACCGCGGGATCGGTTCGTCTGCGTCCGATTCTCATGACTACGCTGACCACGATCTGCGGCATGCTGCCGCTCGCGCTGGGCCTGGGCGACGGCGCCGAGCTGATGCAGCCGCTCGCGATTACCGTAATCGGCGGGCTCGCCGTGTCGACACTGCTCACACTGTTCGTGGTGCCGGCTGCGTACGTCATCGTGACTACGTCTGCCGAGCGGCTCGGCCATTTCGTTACGGGTTCGAAGCCCCAGCCGGCGGAGGTGCGGGCTGCGCCGATGCGCGAGCCCGCACACGCCGGCGATTCGCGCTCAGTCTGAGCGCAGCACTGTGGCGGGGGACACGCGCCCCGCCACGCGCGCCGGAATCGCCGCAGCGATGGCTGCGACAACGAGCATCGCAACCGCAACCACAATGTACGGCCGCACGTCGTAGGGATCGGTCTCGAAGAGCAGAGTCTGCACGAGCCGCACGATCCACCACCCGAACAGGCCGCCGAGCGCAATGCCGGCAACGGTCATCGCCAGGCCGTCACGCACGAACTGCCAGCCGAGCCGGAGGGGTGCTGCGCCGAGTGCCATGCGGATCCCCATCTCCCGCCTGCGCCGCGCCACCGAGTAGCCCAGCACGCCATAGATGCCGATGCCCGCGAGCACGAGTGACGTGACACCGACGCCGGCCATGACGCGCGCCAGGAAGCGCGGCTTGTCCACCGTATCGGAATAGGCATCATTCGCGGTCATGAGGCGGGATGTCGGCAGCTCGGGATCGAGCGATCGCATGACCTGCGTGATCACAGGCAGAAGGGCCGCCGGGTCGCCACCGGTGCGCACGATGACGGACATGAAGCTTCCGGCCTTCGCCGGATCGCGCGGCTCGATGATCCCGAATTTCGACTGCCGGTCGTCCAGACCCATCGCGCGCACGTGGCCATATACGCCGACAGCGGTGAGCCACGGGTCCTCTTCGCTCAGCCTGAACCGTCTCCCGGCGAGGGTATTGCCCCACAGCGCCTGCGCGAACGACTCATCGATCAGGACGTTCTTCGTTCCGACGTCCGAAGGCGTGACGTCGCGGCCGCTGAGAAGCCTGATACCCGTCGTCTGGAGGAAGTCCGGCGTTGCGCTCATGCGGGTCAGCAGTGCGTCATCCGCCATCTCCAGTTTAGTGCCGCCTTCGGCCTGAGGCTCCAGACCGAAAGAGATAGTCACGTTCGGCGGCGCACCGTTCGAAACGGTAGCGCCTTCCACCTCGGGCCTGGCCTCGAGTGCTGCTTCGAGATTGTTCATGAACAGCGCCCGCTCGGTGTCGGTCGCGTAGCGCGTCGCGGGCAGGGACACGGACATCAGCGCGAGACGGTCGATCTCGAGACCGGGATCGACGCTCGTGAGCCGCGCAAAGCTCGTCGTGAGGAGAGCGGCACCGGCGAGGAGCGCAACGGAGAGGGCAACCTCGGCGACGACCAGCGCGTTCGACACGTGCGTGTCACGCCGCGTAGCACCGCGCGCGCTGACCAGCTCACCCGACGCGAAGCGCAGACGCAGGGCCCGCAATCCGGGAATGATGCCGAGCACCAGACCGATTGCTGCGGCGAGCAGGAACGCGAACAGCAGCACGCGTCCGCTGACGTCGAATGCGTAAGCCGACGAGAATGCGAATTCGTCGGGGAGTCGGGCGTTCACTGCACGTACGCCAAGGATTGCGAGCGTCACAGCCGCGCCGCCGCTGAGCAGTGCGATCAGCACGTTCTCGACGAGGATGTGACGCAGGAGCTGCATGCGGGACACGCCGAGCGCGAGCCGGACCGCGATCTCGCGCACCCGATCAGCACCGCGGAACAGGATGAGGTTCATGGCGTTCGTGAGTGCCACGAGCATCATGAGTGCGACGGCGGCTGCGATCAGCCACACACCTTTGACGAGCTCCGGATTTCCTCGCCAGTGCCCCACCGGCATCACGCCGAGGCTGTACTGGTTCAGCCAGTCCGCGTCCGGCGGCGGCGGTGCGACCGCGTGCATGCGAACTTCCGTGGCCGCCGTATCGAGCTGCGCAGCCATGCGGCCGATGCCGTTCACGTACATGAGCGGCGCGCCCGCGACCACAAAGTCGGTTGGCAACGGAACCCACAGATGTCGCGGCTGGCCGCTGACGGGGAACTTGAAGTTTTCCGGCAGCACGCCGATCACCTCGTACGGCGAGCCGTCCAGACGCAGCGTTTTGCCGACGATCGCACGGTCCCCGCCGTTCTGACGCCAGTAGCTGTGCGTCATCATCACGCGGTGTACACCGGGCAGCATGTCCTCCGGCTCGAAAGCGCGGCCGATATACGGTCGCACACCCAGCAGCTCGTCCAGTGATTCGGACACCGCGAGCGCGAAGAGCTGCTCGGCAGTTGGGCCGTCGGTCCGGACGAACGTTGCGGGATAGTGATACGCGAACGCCTCGAGCGACGGCGTGCCGGCCGTGAGAATCCGGACGCGCTCCGGGGACAGCACCGGAAGGGCGTTGCCCTCCGGTGTCTTCTGTACGATCTCGACCAGTCGGTCCGCGGCGGCATACGGCAGCGGACGCAGCAGCAGTGCGTCGATCACGGTGAAGACCGTCGCAGCCGCGCCCATACCCAGGCCGAGTGTCAAAACGACGATCAGCGTGAAGGCAGGATTCCGCAGGAGGCCGCGCCAGGCATACTTCGCATCCCGCGGAATCGAAGTGTAGAAATCCCACCAGCGCGCCTTGCGCTCCACCGCGCGTGTCTCGCGCACCATCCTGCTGCGCACGGCAGGGACACGGCCAAATCGTCGTGCCGCTTCCGCGCGGGCTGCCTCCTGAGACCAGCCCTCGGCGATCAGACGCTCTTCCAGCGTCGCAATGTGATGCTCGATCTCGAGGTCCGCCGCCGCTTCGGCGTCCGGATCCAGCGGCAGGTCACGCCTTCCGTTCGTCATACGCCCCTCGCATGTTCGGCCACGCGCGCCATCGCCCACACGTAGCGTTCCCACTCAGCGTGCTGCTTCGCCAGCGCCGCACGGCCGCGCGTCGTCAGGCGGTAGTACTTCGCCCGGCGGCCGCGATCAGACACCGCCCACTCGCTCGACAGCCAGCCCTTCCGCTCCATGCGGTGAAGGGCAGGGTACAGCGCGCCCTCCTCAATCACGAGCGCTTCCCCCGTCGCATTCCGAATCGCGTCCAGCACCTCGAAGCCGTGCAGCTGCGCCCCGTTCCCCAGCGTCTGGAGCACCAGCAGCTCTAGCGTGCCCGACATCACGTTCATGGATCCACCCACCGTCGCCATTCCTGTCAAGAGGATTGATCGGCCATGCCCTAAGCCACTGAGGTCATACCGATACCTAAGACGCTTATGCCATTGAAACGGTTGCCTGCCCAACCACCGATGCGAATAACGGAAAACAGAATCAGTCACAGAGAAGGGGGAGGTACACGAGAACGGGGAGGGAGCCGCGATCGCTCCCCGTCTTCAGCCTTTCTCCCAGTCCTCTGTGATTGAATCTGTTTTTTGAACAGCTCGAGGGGCGGAAAGGGTTTGACGGGAGGGGGGTGTGGCGCGATTGTGGGGGTTTCCGTTCCTGAACCTGGGGGGCGGGCCGCAGGTATACAGGAAGTCCCAGGAACAGCGGCGAGGCTGCCGCGTGCACAAACCGGAGGCGCGACGCAGCGCCGGCACCCCGAGAATCGATGTCCGAGTCTTCATACATGCCGTTGTCCGACACCCTCCGAACCCTCGCGCTGAACCTGCGCTGGAGCTGGCACCACCCGACGACATCGCTGTTCGAGCGGGTGAGCCCGGAGCTTTGGCGGGACAGCCATAACCCGGTGAAGATGCTGGGCGCGCTGACGGCTGATCGGTGGAAGGAGCTGGAGACGGACCGGACGTTCGTGGCGGAGGTGAACCGCCTTGCGGCCGATCTGCGTTCCTACCTGGACGAGCCGCAGACGTGGTATGCGAAGCGGCCGGGGCCGGACGCGCCCCTGCAGGTGGCGTATTTCTCGGCGGAGTTCGCGATCACGGAGTGTCTTCGCATTTTCTCCGGCGGCCTGGGTGTTCTCGCTGGCGACCACCTCAAGTCGGCGAGTGACCTTGGCATCCCGCTCGTGGCGATGGGGCTGCTGTACCGCGAGGGCTACTTCACGCAGGAGATCGCGGGCGGTGGCCAGGTGGAGCGTTATCGGCGCGCGGACTTCGCGCAGCTTCCGATCACAATGGAGCGGCGCACTGACGGCTCGCCACTGCGGGTGACGCTGCCGTTCCGTGACAGCCATGTGCAGGCGCAGGTGTGGCGCGCGGACATCGGGCGAGTCAGCCTGTACCTGCTGGACACCGACATCGATGCGAATCCGCCGGAAGACCGTCGCATCACAGATCGTCTCTACGGCGGCGACAATGAGCATCGTCTGAAGCAGGAGATCGTGCTCGGCATCGGGGGGATGCGCGCGCTGACGGCGCTCGGACACAACCCTTCCGTCATCCATCTGAATGAAGGCCACGCCGGCTTCGCGGCGGTCGAGCGCGTGCGCCAGGCGATCGGCGCGCAGGCCGGCCAGTTCGGCTTCGCCGCGCTGCGCATGCGCGAGAGCGTGGTTTTCACGACACACACGCCGGTTCCCGCCGGTCACGATTTCTTCCCCACACACCTGATGGAGCAGTACCTGGGCGGCTACGTCTGGGAGATGCGCGAGCCGTGGGAGCGGTTTCTGGCGCTGGGCCGTCACGATCCCAATGACCGCGACGAGGCATTCAACATGACGCTGCTCGCGCTGCGTCTGTCGGGTCGCGCGAACGGTGTGAGCCGGCTGCACGGCGAGGTGAGCCGGCGGATGTGGAATGGCGTCTGGCCGGAGCTGGCGGAGGAACAGGTTCCGATCGGCCATATCACGAATGGCGTACATCTGCCGACGTGGATCGCGTCGCCGATGGAGCGGCTCTACGACGAGTGGATCGGCACGGAGTGGCGCACCGGTACGAACTCAGCGCAGTGGCAGCGTGCATTGCACATTCCGCGCAACGACCTGTGGGCCGCGCGCTGTGCGCAGCGCACGACACTGGTGCATCGCGCACGTGCTGAGCTGACGCGCAACGCCGCACCGTCGGGGGCGGGCAGCGACTGGACTGCGAGCGCACTCGATCCGGACGCTCTCACGATCGTGTTCGCACGCCGGTTCGCAACCTACAAGCGCGCGACGCTCCTGCTGTCCGATCCGGTACGGCTCAAGCGTCTGATCACGAACGCGGAGCGGCCCGTGCAGTTCATCTTCGCGGGCAAGGCACACCCGAAGGATGAGCCGGGGAAGGAGTTTCTGCGGAAGATCGTCGAGTTCTCTGCGGATCCGGACGTGCGCGGCCGCTTCGTCTTCCTCCCCGGCTACGACGTGAACCTCGCCCGCGACCTCGTCGCAGGCGGCGACGTGTGGCTGAACGTGCCGCGGCGCCCGTACGAGGCGAGTGGTACGAGCGGTATGAAGTCCGCGGCGAACGGCGGGCTCAATCTGTCGATCCCGGACGGCTGGTGGGCGGAAGCGTGGGCAGAGCACAATGACATGGCCGCACCCCCCGGATGGAGCATCGAGGCGCCGCACATCGGTGAGGGACAGGACGCAGCGGATGCGGAAGTGCTGTTCAGCCTGCTCGAGAACGACGTCGTGCCGCTGTTCTACGACCGCAACGAGCACGGCGTGCCGGTGGCGTGGTGTCACCGCATGTACAATGCGCTGCGCACGCTGTCATCCTTCTTCAACACGCACCGCATGGTGTGCGACTACGTCGAGCACGCTTACCTGCCTGCGCACAGGTCAGGCGCGCGGCCGGCTCGCAGTGCGGAGCAGCGCAGGCACGCCGCGGGTTGAACTCCGGTCTTTCGGAGGCGTTGAGCTCAGGGTGAGACGATTTCAGGCGACGGCGGAAGGGTCATCCTCAGCATGGTTGCCGTCGCCGGACACGCGTCCGTGAACTCTTTCGTGCGCTGGATGGCTGGTGGTGCATCCTCGCGTGCGGCGGGGACGAAGCCGAACGCCGGAAACCACTCCGCCGCTGTCGTAGTCAGCAGATAGAGACTCTTCAAATTCCGCCGCATCGCCGACGCGATCGCTTCCTCCACGAGCGCCTTCCCCACACCCAGACCGCGCCACGCATCATCCACGACAGCGGAACGCAGCAGTCCGTAATCACCCGCGCGTTCCACGCCGCACGCACCCACGATCATTCCCCCGACCTCCGCAACGGCGAACCCCTTCAGCGAGGGGTGCAGTCCGTCGAGCGGCAGGTCGTTGTCCGTCAGCAGACGGCAGACTGCGTCATGGTCGCCGGCGGTGGCTGGTCTTACGACGGGGATTTCGCGCATAAACGCAGGATAGCGCGGCGGGATCGTGAGGGGAATACGGCGGTTTCTGCGCCAAGGGGCTCACGCAGAGGCGCGGAGTGAGACGGAGAGACGCAGAACGGAGAATAATCAGGGTTGTCAGCCACGATTGTCGCTGTGCGAGGGCTTGAACATCCGTGCGCGCCGCGGTTTTTGCCTCTGCGATAGCAAACGGTGGGGGACGCTCTGCTGGCGCGCTCGGACGGGCGATAATCGCCTCCAGGATAGCAGAGTGATCACTCTGATACGTTAGAGGCGATAATCGCTCGAAATCGCGCAAGCGCGGCGGCGGCATCACGCCGGTGCGCTCCTGAGGGCAAACGCCGCACCGATTGCCACCGAATGGCTGGCGCCGCCCGACCGCCCAACCCCCGTCTGACTCGCCGATATGGGAATGAACGAACACCCAATTGCGTTGAGCCCCGCGCCTCTCCGTACCTCTCCGCGCCTCTGCGCGAACGCTGTCACCCTCTCCTGCTGTCCGACGCGATTCCAGTGTACGGAGCGCCTGGGGGCGGGCCTGTAAGTCGTTGGGACAGGCGGGTGTTCCGGTGAGCCCGGTCTTTGCATACGCAGGCCCGTGTGCGCGGTGAGGCGCAGGCGATCCGGCGTTGGCCGGAGACATCACAACCCACGGACTGAAAAAACATGAGCAGCGTTGCGGACGAGCAGCCGGAGATCGGCGGTACCGAACCGTCGCGGGGACGTGGACGTGCCCGTTCATCAACGGCGCGGCCACAGGGTGGAGGTGCGGCGGCGACGCGTCGTCGCGCGGTACCGGCAGGCGGGGGCGCAGCGGCCGTCGCCACGGGAAAGCAGCGCCCGCGCAGCGGCGGTAATGGCGGCGGCAACGGCAGCGGGAATGGCGACATCCCGGTGGACGACCTGCTGCTGGCGCTGCGGCAGCTCGCGGCCGGCGACTTCGAGGCCCACCTGGAGGAGATCGGCGATCCGGTGTGGGTGCAGATCGCCTCGGCGTTCAACCACGTAGCGGACACGAACCGCAGCATCGCTACGGAGTTCGCCCGCCTCAGCCGGACAGTGGGTCGGGAGGGCCGGGCGCAGGACCGCGCGCACGTGCAGGGCGCGCGGGGCGGCTACGCCATGGAGCTGGAGGCCATCAATTCCCTGGTCGTGGACCTGACGCAGCCGACGACGGAAGTGGCGCGCGTGCTGTCGGCGGTCGCGGAAGGCGATCTGTCGCAGAAGATGGTGCTGGAGATCGACGGCAAGTCGGTGCAGGGCGAGTTCCTCCGCATCGGCACGACCGTGAACAAGATGGTGGACCAGCTGAGCTCGTTCGCGTCCGAGGTCACGCGCGTCGCGCGCGAGGTCGGAACGGAGGGCAAGCTGGGTGGCCAGGCGAAGGTGCCGGGTGTGGCGGGGACGTGGAAGGACCTGACGGACAGTGTGAACCTGCTTGCAGGCAACCTCACGGACCAGGTGCGCAACATTGCACTGGTCACGACCGCCGTCGCAAACGGCGACCTGACACAGAAGATCACAGTCGACGTGAAGGGTGAAGTCCGCGAGCTGAAGGACACGATCAACACGATGGTGGATCAGCTCGGTGCGTTCGCGAGCGAAGTGACGCGTGTCGCGCGCGAGGTGGGTACGGAGGGCAACCTGGGCGGCCAGGCGAGCGTGCCGGGTGTCGCAGGCACATGGAAGGACCTGACGGACAACGTCAACTTCATGGCGTCCAACCTGACCGACCAGGTCCGCAACATCGCGGACGTCACGACCGCCGTCGCAAAGGGAGACCTGACGCGGAAGATCACGGCGGAGGCGAGGGGCGAAATCCGCGAGCTGAAGAACACGATCAACACGATGGTGGACCAGCTCTCCGCGTTCGCGAGTGAAGTCACGCGCGTTGCGAAGGAAGTGGGTACGGAGGGTCAGCTCGGCGGCCAGGCGGAAGTTGAGGGCGTCGCCGGCACGTGGCGCGACCTGACGGAGAACGTGAACCAGCTCGCGGGCAACCTCACAGTGCAGCTGCGTGACGTGTCCGCCGTCGCAACCGCAATCGCGAACGGCGACCTGACGCGCAAGATCACCGTGGACGCGAGCGGTGAGCTGGGTCAGATCAAGGAAGTCATCAACTCGATGGTGGACCGTCTTTCGGTCTTCGCGGACGAGGTGACGCGCGTTGCGAAGGAAGTCGGCACGGAGGGCCAGCTCGGCGGGCAGGCCGCGGTGCCGAACGTGGCGGGCACGTGGAAGGACCTCACCGAGAACGTGAACTTCATGGCGACGAACCTGACCAACCAGGTTCGCAACATCGCCCTGGTCACGACCGCCGTCGCGAACGGCGACCTCTCACAGAAGATCACGGTAGTCGCCAAGGGCGAGATGGAGGAGCTCAAGAGCACCATCAACTCCATGGTCGACCGACTCTCCGTGTTCGCGGACGAGGTGACGCGCGTCGCGCGCGAGGTGGGAACGGAAGGCCAGCTCGGCGGCCAGGCGCAGGTGCCGAACGTCGCCGGCACGTGGAAGGACCTCACCGAGAACGTGAACTCGATGGCGGGCAACCTGACGAACCAGGTGCGCAACATCGCGGACGTCACGACGGCCGTCGCAAAGGGCGACCTGTCGCGGAAGATCACGGCGGAGGCGCGCGGCGAGGTGCAGGAGCTGAAGAGCACGATCAACACGATGGTGGATCAGCTCAGCGCGTTCGCATCCGAGGTGACGCGCGTCGCAAAGGAAGTGGGCACGGAAGGGAAACTGGGCGGCCAGGCGAAGGTCGAAGGTGTGGCCGGCGTGTGGCGCGACCTGACGGAGAACGTGAACCAGCTCGCGGGCAACCTGACGGTCCAGCTGCGTGACGTGTCCGCGGTCGCAACTGCGATCGCGAACGGCGACATGACGCGCAAGATCACGGTGGAAGCGAGCGGGGAGCTGGGTCAGATCAAGGAAGTCATCAACTCGATGGTGGACCGCCTCTCCGTCTTCGCGGACGAGGTGACACGCGTGGCGAAGGAGGTCGGTACCGAGGGCATGCTGGGCGGCCAGGCGGAGGTGCCCAATGTCGCAGGCACATGGAAGGCACTCACGGACAACGTGAACTTCATGGCGACGAACCTCACCGACCAGGTGCGCAACATCGCGGAAGTGACGACGGCCGTCGCAAAGGGTGACCTCTCACGCAAGATCACGGTCGATGCGAAGGGCGAGATCCTGGAGCTGAAGCGGACGATCAACACGATGGTGGATCAGCTCAGCGCCTTCGCGAGCGAGGTTACGCGCGTGGCGAAGGAAGTGGGAACGGAAGGCCAGCTGGGCGGCCAGGCGAAGGTGGAGGGCGTCGCCGGTGTGTGGCGCGGCCTGACCGAGAACGTGAACGCGATGGCCGGCAACCTCACGGTGCAGCTGCGTGACGTGTCCGCCGTCGCAACCGCAATTGCGAACGGCGACCTGACGCGCAAGATCACGGCGGAAGCGTCCGGCGAGATCATGCAGATCAAGGAAGTCATCAACACGATGGTGGACCGTCTGTCGGTCTTCGCCGTAGAGGTGACGCGCGTCGCAAAGGAAGTCGGTACGGAGGGCCAGCTCGGCGCGCAGGCGGAGGTGCCGAACGTCGCGGGCACATGGAAGAACCTCACGGACAACGTGAACTTCATGGCCGCGAACCTGACGGACCAGGTCCGCAACATCGCGCTCGTCACGACTGCCGTCGCAAAGGGTGACCTGACGCAGAAGATCACTGTGGATGTACGCGGCGAGATCCTCGAGCTGAAGGACACGATCAACGTGATGGTGGACTCGTTGCGCGTCTTCGCGGACGAAGTGACGCGCGTGGCGAAGGAAGTGGGCACGGAGGGCCGTCTCGGCGGCCAGGCGGAGGTGCCGGG
>DASUXU010000014.1:0-74646 GCA_036377735.1 Longimicrobiales bacterium | reverse complement strand
TAGCGCGAGGGTCACACCCGTTCCCATCCCGAACACGGTCGTTAAGCCTCGCAGCGCGGATGGTACTGCCCGGGTAGCCGGGTGGGAGAGTACGACGTCGCCGGCCTTGCATTCAGATCCGCCCCCTCGGAGCCAATCGCTCCAGGGGGCGGTTCTGCATCTACCGCATATGTTCTTCCGCACGGCGCGCTTTCGCGCCAGATTCATAGGCAATGGAGAATGAAGTGAAGCAGGAGACGCGGGCGGGCGATGTCGCACTGGTCGGGCGTCCGAACGTGGGGAAGTCGACCCTGCTCAACAGCCTGGTGGGCGAGAAGCTGAGCATTGTGACGCCGCGCGCACAGACGACGCGCGAGGCGGTGACGGGGCTGCTGACGACGGAAACCGCGCAGCTGATCTTCGTGGACACACCGGGTCTGCTGGATCCGTCCTACACGCTGCAGCGGGCGATGCAGGAGACTGCATTGAATGTCCTGCGCGACGCGGACCTGGCGCTTCTGCTGCTGGACGCCACGCGGCCGGATGAGCTGCCTGCGGGTGATGCGATGGCTGCGCTGCACGCCAGGGGTAACGCGCTGTACGTCGCAATCAACAAGACGGATACCGGCAGCAGCGACAACATCGAGAGCCTGCGCGCCTGGTCGCAGCGCGAACTGGGAGCGTCGCCTGTCGAGATCGCGGCGGCGACGGGCCGCGGCGTCCGTGAGCTGATCGACCGTCTCACCGTCGCACTGCCTGTCAGTCCGTTCTTCTATCCCGCGGACGAGCTGGCAGTGCAGCCGGTACGGTTTTTCGTTGCGGAGCTGATCCGCGAGACGGTTTTCGAAGAATACGAGGAAGAGGTGCCGTACTCGGCGGTGGCGGCGATCGACGAGTATCGCGAGGCGAGCGACCCCGTCTACATCCGCGCGACCGTATACGTCGAGCGAGAGACGCAGAAGGCGATCATTGTCGGTAAGAATGGAGCCGGGATCCGGCGGCTCGGTGAGCGGTCCCGCGTCAAGATCGAAGACTTCATCGGGGCGCGGGTCTATCTCGACCTCTGGGTTAAGACACTGCCCAGCTGGCGGAAGAAGGTATCGGCGCTGCAGTACCTGGGTTTCCCCGTACCGCCCGAGCTGCGCGCGGAAGCGGACCGTGACGCGCGCGCAGCGGGCAGGCATCGCAAGGGACGCCGCAGCCGTCAGCGCTCGCGCGAGTCAGAGTAAACGCAATCCGACGGCCGACGGCCGCGGGAAGGAGACAAATGCTGGATCCCCAACTGCTCGAGATCCTGGTCTGCCCGAAGTGCAAGGGCGAGCTGGAGTACCGGCCTGACCAGGCCGAGCTCGTATGTGACACATGCAGGCTCCGCTACGAAGTTCGTGAGGACATCCCCATCATGCTGATTGACGAAGCCCGCCCGCTGTGACCCCCGCCGCCTAGGACCGACGGAGTGAGGCGCGGTCGAAACCGCTGCATCCTGGTTGCGTTGCTGGGCGGGATACTCACGCTTCTGCCAGCCGCCCAGGCCGGTGCCCAGGAGACGGGCGATGTGGCGGCGGACGAGTGCTGCCTCGCCCTCCTGCTGCCGGTGGGTGCGCGCGCTCTCGCGCTCGGTGGTACGCTCACGGCCAGGCGTGCGCCGGACGGCATCTTCGTGAATCCTGCATCGGTCGCCAACCTGCCGTCGGCCGAGGTCCGCCTTCACAGTGCAAAGACCGAGATCGAACGGTCCACGGGCATAACCGCGCTGTTCGGCATCAGCGATGCCGGCACGCTTGCGTTCTCCTATCGTCTCGTGGATTACGGCGACATCGATGCGACCGACGAGGTCGGCAACGCGACAGGGCGGATCCGGATCGCGGACCAGGCACTCAACGCGACCTTTGCGACGGAGGCAATGCCGGGTGTGCGGGCGGGTGTGACGTACACGCTGTTTCAGTTCAGCAGCGACTGTACGGGCATGTGCGGGGATCCCGGTTTTCAGGCCACGTCGCATGCGCTGAATCTCGGCGTGCAGGTGCAGCCGTCCTGGATCCCCTGGCTCGATCTCGGCGCATCGCTCAACAATCTCGGCCAGTCACTCCAGGTCCGGAACGCGGTACAGGCTGCGGAAATGCCGACGCGCATCCGTGTCGGTGCCGCGTACGAGCTCCTTCACCTGATGCGGCCGGACAGCACGGTCCGCCTCTGGGGCTCCGTCGACGGTTCGACGTCCTGGCACGAGGGCGTCGAGCCGCAGGTGAGTGCCGCGCTCGAGCTGGACATGGATGGAACGATCTTCGTGCGCTCGAGCTGGGCGAGCGGTGAGGGGCGCGGCACGGGCGCGGCCGTCGGAATCGGTCTTGTCTATGACCGCTTCGAGATTTCGGTCGGCAAGGCGTTCGTCGGCATCGAGGACAGCGCTCCGATCCAGATATCCCTGGCGGTGAGGTTCTAGTGCGATGCCTCTCCTGCCTGTTCGTCATCACTGTACTGGGTGCCGTGGCCGGCGGGTCCGCCGTCGCACAGACACCGGACGGCCGTGTCGGGGCTGCCCAGGCCGCCGCGCCGGGTGCCTTCGGCCGGCTGCCGCCCAGGCCGCTCCCGGTGCGGAGCGCGCCAGCTGCAGATACAACCGTCCGCAGCCGCGCGTTTCTCGCGTCCCTCGTTGCTCCGGGCACCGGCCAGTACATGCTTGGTCAGAAGCGGTGGATTCCCTATGCGGCGGTGGAGACGTACGGCTGGCTCCGCTTCGCTGAGCGACGCCTCACGGCCAGCCGGCTGGCTGAGCGGTACCGTGATCTGGCCTGGACCGCGGCCCGCGCTGCGGGCGGCGGCATGCGCCGGGACACCTCGTTCGCATACTACGAGATCCTCACGAAGTCGATGCGCAGCGGGGCATTCGATGCGGACCCTGCGATGGATGGACTGCAGCCCGAGCAGGACCCCGCGACGTACAACGGCGAACAGTGGCGGCTGGCGAAGGCGCTGTTCGTACCGCTGGGAAGCGCCGGGACGCCCGGTACACCCGGGTACGGCTCCGCCTTGGGCTATTACATGGCGACGGCAATTCCGGACGACTTCGCGTTCGCCTGGCAGTCGGAAGCGGACCAGGGCCGGTTCCGCGAGCTCATCGAGGACAGTGATGACGCCTACAGCGGGTCCACGATCGTGCTCGGCCTCATCCTCGCCAATCATCTCACGAGCTCGGTGGATGCGTTGATCACGTCCCGCCTTCGGCGGAGCGGGAAGAACCTCCGGTTCGAGAGCGGTATTGCGCCGGACGACCGGGGAGACGGGTGGCACGCGCCGCTCAGACTCGATGCGAGTGTGCGCTATGCGTGGTGAGACGCGCGGCATCGGATGCGGGGATGCATGTGCGAGGGGGCGGATTCGTTTGACACTCCACGTATCAGCCACTAGCTTGGTCGATCCCCCATACGTTGCATGACTGCGGTGCGATGAACTCGCGAACGGTACTCGTCTATTTTTCGTCGGGACGGCATGCCGCGCCCGAGGTTCTCCGCAGCTTCGCGGCGGAACAGAACCTCGCCGTCTTCGAGGTACATACGCAGGCGGCCGTAGTCGACTGTGTCAACCGCATGCTTCCCGCCGGCGTCTTCCTCGACAGCGACCGCAGCGACGAAGCCGTCTCTCTGTGCCATACCCTCAAGCAGGATGCATTCAGCGGTATCGTTCCGGTCGTGCTGCTGGCGCCGGCGAACCGTGACGACATCGTGCTGTCAGGCCTCGAGGCCGGTGCGGACGAAGTGATCACGGAAAGCATGGAGCCGCGCGAGCAGGTATTGCGGCTGCGAATGATGCTGCACCGCGCAGATCGCGATGTCAGTGTGCATCCCACGACACGGCTGCCGGGCACCGTGCAGATCGAGCGGGACATCGCCGACCGCATGAGACGAGGCGAGACATTCGCCGTGTGCTACGCCGACCTGGATCACTTCAAGGAGTTCAACGACCGGTACGGCTACAACGAGGGTGACCGAGTCATCCGCATGCTCGCGCGCATCCTGCGCGACCTGGTCAAGGGGCACTCGCCCGACGGGTTCATCGGCCACATCGGCGGCGACGACTTCATCTTCAACATCAGCCTGGACCACATGACGGTCTGCTGTGAGGAGATCATCGAGCTGTTCGACGAGCTGATCGCCTATCAGTATACCGAGGAGGACCGCAGGGCCGGGTATTTCCTGGGCCGCGACCGCCGTGGTAATATCCTCTGGGTCCCGCTCATGACGCTCTCCATTGGAGTCGTCACGAATGAGCATCGCAGCTTCACCCATACGGCCCGTGTAAGCGAGCTCGCGACGGAAATGAAGACGTTCGCGAAGAAACTGCCTGGCTCGGTTTACGCAGTAGACCGCCGCTCCGACGCGCACGGCGCATTCTACGGTCGCTCCCTCGTTTCCGCAGACGAGCTCGAGGTCTCAACGGAACTATGAACATTCGCTGCCCCAGCTGTCAGACGACTTTCCGCGTCGATCCCTCGCGCATCCCCGCCGGTGGCGTGCGCGCGCGCTGCGCGCGCTGCAACGCGACGTTCCCCGTTACGCTGAACGCCACTGCGGCTCCGCTGAGCAGTGCCGGTCAGGCGGATGACAGAACCCAGACTGCCGCCGCACCCTCCATGGCCCAGGGCCTCGCGGGAACCGCGGGATCGATGATGGGAACCATGGCGGCAGGCGCGGCCGCAATGGCCGGTGCGACGGCTGCCGCAGTGGATGCAGCAGTTCGCTCTGTTTCGACAGCCATGGACGGCGGTAGCAGCGCGGGCGACGACGCGGAAAGCGAAAGTGGCGAGCGGCCAGCGGATGGCCCGGCCGGCACGACCAGCACCTGGGACGCCGTACCGTCTGCCGGCGCCACGCAGTCCGCCCCGGTTACCCCTTCCGTGAGCGGTACGGTGCCTGCGCCCGCGCCGGCGGCCCCTCGCGCAACGTCCTTCCCGTCGCCCCGTCCGGCGCACGCACCGGCGAATTCCGCCGGCGAGCCGCGCCCGGCCATTTTCGGATCGCGTGATCCGGCCGCGCGGGCGCAGCGCATGGCGCGCGCACTCGTGTCGGACATTGTGGCGTATCATCCCAAGAAGCGGGAGGAGTCACTGGCGCGCGGCACAATGCGCCAGGACTTCCGCGAAGAGATCATGAAGAGCTGGGAGGAATACGTCGCACAGGTCGGAGTGGAGACGGCCAAGTCGACGCCTTATTTCCGCGACGCGCTCAACGCCATCCTGGCGAAGGGGCAGTCCGTCTTCTAGCGCGACGGAGGACGGCGCGCGGAATTGGAACTGCCGCGTCCGGCTGTTAGATTGCGGCGCTGATCGGCGGGGCCGTCCACCCGATGGCCGGCCTTTCGTAGATGGGGAAGAGACATGAATAACGATACAACACGGCGTCTGGATGAAAGCCGGGAGCGCGTAGACGTGCTCGGAGGCTTTCTTTGACCTCACGGCCAAACGCGAGCGCATAGCCGCGCTCGAGAGCCGGATGACAGAGCCCTCGTTCTGGGACAATCAGAACGCGGCGCAGGAAGTGATTGCTGAAGCCAATGAGCTGAAGGGCTGGGTCGAGCCGTGGGAGCAGCTCAAGGCCCGCTCCGTCGAGCTGCTCGAGCTGGGCGAGCTGCTGGACCAGGATCCCGATGACGCTCTGGAGGCCGAACTCGAAGCCAGTCTCACGACGCTCGAGCACGATCTCGAGAAGCTCGAGGTGCGCACCATGCTGCGCGGCCCGGACGACGGGCGGGATGCATTGCTTACGGTGCATCCGGGCGCGGGTGGCACGGAGTCCCAGGACTGGGCGGAAATGCTCATGCGCATGTACACCCGCTGGGGCGAGTCGCATGGCTACGAGGTGAACATCCTGGATCTGTTGCCCGGTGAGGAAGCCGGGATCAAGAGTGTGACACTCGAGTTCAAGGGGCAGTATGCGTACGGCTACCTGAAGGCGGAGAAAGGTGTGCACCGCCTGGTGCGCATCTCGCCCTACGACTCGCAAAGCCGCAGGCACACCTCGTTCGCATCTGTTTTCATCTATCCCGTGATCGACGACTCGATCAACATCGAGATCGAGGAGAAGGACCTGCGTGTGGACGTATACCGCGCGTCCGGCGCGGGCGGCCAGCACGTCAACAAGACGAGCTCCGCGGTGCGCATCACGCACATCCCGACGAATATCGTGGTAGCGTGTCAGAACGAGCGGAGCCAGTTCCAGAACAAGGCAACCGCAATGAAGATGCTGCGCGCGGCCCTGTACGAGCGTGAGCTCGAGGCGCGCGAGGCGGAGCGTCTCAAGATCGAGGCTACGAAGACGGACAATGCGTGGGGGAACCAGATCCGGTCATATGTGTTCCAGCCGTACACGCAGGTCACGGATCACCGCACGGAGCTCAAGGTCGGAGACGTACAGCGCGTCATGAATGGCGACATCGATGAGTTCATCGAGGCCTACCTGAAGGAGTATGGCGCCCGCGTGGCGTGAGGAGATGGGGATGGAGGAGCGGCGCAGTCAGGTCGTAGAGGACAGGCTGGTGAAGCTGAAAGCACTGCGCGCAGAGGGTGTCGAGCCCTATGCGTACGCCTACGATGTAACGCATCGTACGGCCGGGGCGCGCGCGGCGTTCGAGGCGCTCGAGTCGAGCCGCGCTGCAAATGCTCCGGTCGACGCTGGTGTGCGCGAGCCGGTCGAGATACTGCGCCTGGCCGGCCGTCTTACCGCGATCCGCTCACACGGCAAGACGATGTTCGCGGACCTTACCGACCGCGAAGGCAGACTCCAGCTGTATCTCAAGCAGGCAGAGCTGGGCGCGGAATCTTTCGCGCGTCTGAACCAGCTGGACATCGGCGACTGGATCGGTGTCGAAGGCGAGCTGATGCGGACGCGCGCGGGCGAGGTCACTCTGCAGGTGGCGGAATGGACGCTGCTCGCGAAGACCGTCCGGCCACTGCCCATCGGCAAAGCGGAAGTGGACGCGGACACAGGTGAGACCGTAATGCACGGTGGGTTCACGGATGTCGAGCAGCGCTATCGCCAGCGCTACGCCGACCTGGCTGTCCACCCCGCGGTGCGTGACGTGTTTGTTCGGCGGGCGCGCATCGTCTCGACCATCCGCCGCTTCCTCGACGATCGCGGCTACATCGAGGTGGAAACGCCCGTGTTGCAGCCGCTGTATGGCGGTGCGTCCGCGCGGCCGTTCGTAACACATCACAATGCGCTGGACATCCCGCTGTTCCTGCGGATCGCAGACGAGCTCTATCTCAAGCGCCTCATTGTCGGCGGGCTCGACCGCGTCTACGAGATCTCCAAGGATTTCCGCAACGAGGGCATCGACCGCACGCACAATCCCGAGTTCACGATGCTCGAATTTTACGAAGCGTTCGCGGACTACGAGGACATGATGGTGATGGTGGAGGAGCTGATCGTCGATGCGGTGCGGGCCGTGTCGCCCGACGGGCTCTTGCTGCCGTTCGATGAGCACCAGATCGATTTCACGCCGCCGTTCCGCCGCGCGTCCTTCATGGGACTGCTCGAGGAGCACGGCGGTTTCGATCCGGGCGCGGCATCGGATGCGGACCTGCGCGCGCGTGCCGCGAAGCTGAATATCGAGGGTGCAGCCGGCATGAGCCGGCCGCAGCTGCTGGACGAGCTGTTCAAGGAACTGGTCGAGCACCGACTGATCCAGCCCGTGTTCGTCATGGACCATCCGCGCGAGCTGTCACCACTCGCGAAACCCAATCGCCGGGATCCGAAGCTTGTGGAGCGCTTCGAGCTGATGATCGCGGGGCGCGAGATCGCGAATGCATTCAGCGAGCTGAACGACCCGTTCGACCAGCGCGAGCGGTTCGAGGCGCAGATGGGTCTGCGTGCGGGCGGCGACGAGGAGGCGCAGCAGCTCGACGAGGACTATCTGCGCGCGCTCGAGTATGGCATGCCGCCGACCGGCGGCGTCGGCATCGGCGTAGACCGTCTCGTGATGCTGCTGACGAACCAGGTGTCCATCCGCGACGTGATCCTGTTTCCGACCATGCGGCCCGAGGCGGAGTGAAGCGACTCGACTGGTTCGTCGCGCGCAGGTACCTGTCGTCCGCCCGGAAAGGGCGGTTCGGCTCGTTTTCGACGATGATCTCCATCCTGGGCGTGGCCGTCGGTGTCATGGCGCTGCTCGTGGTGATCGCCGTAATGACGGGATTGCAGCGCGACCTCCAGGCGAAGATTCTCGGCAGCTCGCCGCACGTGTACGTCATGGGCCCCGCAGGCGACTTCCGCGTCGGCAACTGGCAGCAGGCAATGGCGGAAGCGCGCGAAACGCCGGGTGTGGTCGGCGCCGAACCCTTCACCTACAACAACGTCGTTCTCGTCCGCCCGTCCGACATCAAGTGGTCCAAGCCCGCCATCCTTCAGGGCATCGATCCGCTCGCGTCGAAGGTGCCGCTCACACAGGTGGAGCGGGACATCCGCGAGGGCAATCTGCCGTGGGGCCCGACGCGCAGCGGCCTGCCCGGCGTGCTCATCGGTTACCGTCTCGCGACGGAGATGCGGCTGTTCACCGGGGATACCGTCGTCATTGCGACGTTCGAGAACCTCGAGCCGACCGCGTTCGGCGGCATTTCGCCCAACATGGAATCGTTCGAGGTGACGGGCACATTCGAGACGGGGATGTACGAGTATGACCGGATGAACGTCTACGCGGACCTGGCGGCGGCGCAGGCGTTCGCGGGGCTGTCACCGGATACCGTCGCAGGGATTGCCGTGAATGTGGTGGATCCATGGCGCGCTGACGAGATGGCCCGCACGATCGAGGAGCGGCTGGGCGGCAGCCAGGCTTACAGCACGCGTACATGGACTTCGCTCAATGGCGCGCTTTTCAATGCGCTGAAGCTCGAGAAGCTTGCGATGTCCGTCATCCTGATGCTGATCATCCTTGTCGCCTCGTTCAACATTGTCAGCACACTGATGATGCTGGTGACGGAGAAGACACGCGAAATAGGCATCCTGAAATCGATGGGGATGACGGATGCATCCGTGCTGCGGGTCTTCATGGTGCAGGGGCTGATCATCGGCCTGGTCGGCACATCGCTCGGGCTCGTTGCGGGTCTCGGTATCGTCTACGTGATCGACCGGTTCGGTCTCATCGACCTGCCGCCTGAGGTGTACTTCCTCGACAAGCTGCCCGTGAAGCTCGATCCCGTGGATGTCGGACTGGTCGTCATCGTAAGCCTGCTGATCGCGTTCCTCGCCACGATCTACCCGGCCTGGCGCGCGTCCCGGCTGGTGCCGGTCGAGGCTATTCGCCATGACTGAGACACCGTTGGCCGCTGGGTCGAATCCGGGCCGCGAGGTGTTGCGTGCGACGGCGCTGCGCAAGGTCTACCGCGAGGAGGATGGCAGTGAACTCACCATTCTGGATGGGGTAGAGATCACAGTCAGCACGGGTGAGGTGGTGGCTGTCGTCGGGGCCAGCGGATCGGGGAAGTCCACACTGCTCCAGCTGCTCGGCTGCCTGGATCGACCGAGCGCGGGGTCCGTGGTTCTGGACGGTACCGCCGTCGCCTCACTGAATGCCCGGCAGTTGGCCGCGCTCCGCAACGAGCGCATCGGCTTCGTCTTCCAGTTCCATCATCTTCTGCGGGATTTTTCTGCGATCGAGAACGTCATGCTGCCAATGCTGATTGCCGGACGGAACCGGCGCGAGGCCGCTGACCGGGCGCACCTGCTGCTGGAGCAGGTCGGCCTGGGTGCGCGTGCCACGCACCGCCCGTCCGAGCTGAGCGGCGGCGAGCAGCAGCGGGTAGCAGTGGCGCGCGCCCTGTCGAATCGTCCCCGCCTGGTGCTCGCGGATGAGCCCAGCGGCAATCTCGATACACACACCGCGGAAAACCTCCACGACCTCTTCTTCGAGTTGCGCCGTGAGCACGACGTGGCAATGGTGGTGGCGACGCACAACCTGGAGCTCGCGCAGCGCGCGGACCGGGTGCTGCAGCTCAAGGAGGGACACCTCCATCCGGTGAAGGCGGAGCAGCCACATGCTTTGTGAACGCTGCGGCGAGAACGAGGCGATCATTCACCTCACGCAGATCGAGAACAACCAGATGAACACCTCACACCTCTGCGAGGGGTGCGCATCGGAGAAGGGACTCGATACGGGTGCGACCGCGGGCAGCTATCCGCTGTCGGACTTCATTGCACAGGTTGGCAAGGCTTCGGACGCCGTGCCGCCCGCGCCGTGCCCGTACTGCGGCATGAAGCTCGAGGAGTTCAAGAAGCTCGGCCGGCTCGGCTGCCCCCAGTGCTACGTCGCGTTCGAGCCGCACCTCAAGGGGCTGCTCCGCCGCCTGCACAGCGGGACACAGCATCTCGGCAAGGTCTACCTCCCGCCTGACCCGACGCAGGCAGAGCGGCAGGAGCGACTGGCCGGACTCCGTCGCAAGCTGGATCACGCCGTGGAGAGCGAAGACTTCGAGCGGGCGGCACAGATCCGCGACATGATCCGAACGCTGGAGGAGGTGGCCTGATGCGCGACACCACCTCGATCTCGGATTTCGGCCTGGGCTGGCTCGAGGGGACGGGTCCCCATGCGAACGTCGTCCTGTCTACCCGCGTCCGCCTTGCCCGCAACCTCCAGGGCCATGCGTTCAATACCCGCACGCGGGACGCGGAACGGGCGCAGATCTTCGAGCGCGTGCGGCAGGCGGTGGAGCGCTCGGACATCAAGGGCGGCATGGCTTTCGACCTGGCCGCGCTTTCCCTCAATTCCAGGAAGGTCCTCCACGAACGCCACCTGGTCTCCCGCGAGCTGGCGGGGCTCGGTGCCGAGGCCCCCGTCCAGGGTGCCGGTCTCCTGATCGGGCCCCGGGATGCCGTGAGCGTGATGGTGAACGAGGAAGACCACCTCCGCATGCAGGCCCTGATGGCCGGCCTGCGCCTCCGTGAGGCGTACCGCTCGGTGGACCTGCTCGACGAGGAGCTCGGCGCTGAGCTGCCCTTCGCGTACCACCACGAGTACGGCTACCTGACGAGCTGCCCGACGAACGTCGGTACCGGTCTGAGGGCCTCGATCCTGATCCACCTGCCGGGACTCGTCCTGACGAAGGAGATCGGACGCGTTCTTCAGGGGATCGCGCAGCTCGGCCTGACATTCCGCGGTCTGTACGGCGAGGGGTCCGAAGTGGTGGGGAACTTCTTCCAGATCTCGAACCAGACGACGCTGGGACGAAGCGAGGAAGACCTGATCGATCACCTGGACCGGACCGTCGCGCAGGTGATCGAGCACGAGCTGGGCGCGCGCGAGATCCTGATGCGGGATGCACCGACCGTGATCGAGGACAAGATCTGGCGCGCGTACGGACTGCTGCGGTACGCACGCAGTCTGTCATTCGAGGAAGTAATGAATCTGCTGAGCGGTGTGCGGCTCGGATTGAGCCTGAACATTGTTTCCGGGCTCCGTGTATACACGCTCAACAAGATCATGATCTACGGCCAGGACGCCCACCTGGAGCAGGCAGCCGGCCGCCCGCTCACGGAGGCGGAGAACGACTACCACCGGGCCGCGTACGTCCGCCGGATCCTTGCCGCGGAGGGGGAGATTGCCCCCGATGCGGGAGGGGGTTCGCCGCGGCCCGCCGACGCATAGATTGCTGCTCGGGACACTGGTCTCCGGCAAGAGGGACATTCGATGAATTACAACTTCACGGACAGAGTGCGGAAGGTCCTCGCGATGGCGCGCGAGGAAGCGATCCGCCTGCAGCACGATTACGTCGGCACGGAGCACATCCTGCTCGGATTGATCCGGGAGGGTGAGGGCGTCGCTGCGGCGGTGCTGATGAACCTGAACGTGGATCTGGAGCAGATCCACGAGCGCATCGAGGAGTCCGTGCGCAAGGGCAAGGCGACGATTGCGCTGGGGGAGCTGCCATACACGTCGCGCGCCAAGAAGGTGCTGGAGTATGCGATGGCAGAGGCGCGCGAGCTGAACCATTCGTATGTCGGCACCGAGCATCTGCTGCTGGGCCTGCTGCGCGAAGAGAAGGGCATTGCCGCCGTCGTGCTGAACTCGCTGGGCGTATCGCTCGAGGACGCCCGGGCCGAGACGCTCAAGCTGCTCGGCAGCGAGGTGAACCCCACGCCGCCGGGCGGATCGCAGGGTGGTTCGGGTGGTGCGGCAACCCCGAAGGGCGAAAAGAAGTCAAAGACTCCGGCACTCGATCATTTCTGCCGTGACCTGACGGAGCTTGCGCGTGAGAACAAGCTGGACCCGACGATCGGCCGCGCGAAGGAGATCGAGCGCGTGATGGAGGTTCTGTCCCGCCGCAAGAAGAACAACCCGGTGCTGATCGGGGAGCCGGGCGTGGGCAAGACGGCGATCGTGGAGGGCCTCGCGCAGCTCATCGCCGCGGGTACGTGTCCGGACAGCCTGAAGGACAATCGCGTTCTCGCTCTGGACATGGCGGCCGTGATCGCGGGTACGAAGTATCGCGGTCAGTTCGAGGAGCGGCTGAAGGCGATCATGAACGAGATCGCGCAGAACCGCAATGTGATCCTGTTCATCGACGAGCTGCACACGCTGGTCGGCGCGGGCGCAGCGGAAGGCGCGATCGACGCGTCCAACATGCTGAAGCCGGCGCTTGCACGCGGCGAGCTGCAGTGCATCGGCGCCTCTACACTGAACGAGTATCGCAAGTACATCGAGAAGGATGGCGCGCTCGAGCGTCGCTTCCAGCCGATCATCGTGGATCCGCCGTCGATCGATGAAGCGATCGAGATCCTGAAGGGGATCCGCAAGCACTACGAGGATCACCACAAGATCGTGATCCCCGACGAGACGCTCGTGACGGCTGCGCGCCTGTCGGAGCGTTATATCACCGACCGCTTCCTGCCGGACAAGGCGATCGACGTTATCGACGAGGCGGGTGCGAGGGCCAGGCTGGCGACGCAGGTGCCGCCGCCGGAAGTGTCGGACCTCGAGCACATGCTGGACGGTCTCGCGGTCGGCAAGGACGAGGCGATCCGGGACCAGGACTTCGAGAAGGCCGCGGAGCTGCGCGACCAGGAGCGCGATCTGCAGAACGAGATCCGCCGGAAGCGCGAGGAGTGGGAGCAGGAGCGCAAGACCCATCGTCCGGTCATCAATGACGAGGACATCGGCTTCATCGTGGGCCGCTGGACCGGCATCCCGGTCACGCGCCTGAAGGAAGCGGAGACCGCGCGCCTGGTGAACATGGAAGGCGAGCTGCACGAGCGCGTGATCGGCCAGGATGAAGCGATCAAGGCGATCAGCCGCGCGATCCGCCGGAGCCGTGCGGGCCTGAAGGATCCGTCCCGCCCCATCGGCAGCTTCATCTTCAGTGGTCCGACGGGCGTCGGTAAGACCGAGCTGGCGCGCGCGCTTGCGGAGTTCCTGTTCGCTGACCGCGACGCGCTGATCCGCGTGGACATGAGCGAGTACATGGAGAAGTTCTCCGTGTCACGCCTCATCGGCGCACCGCCCGGATACGTCGGCTACGAGGACAGCGGCACACTGACGAAGGCGATCCGCCGTCGCCCGTATTCCGTCGTGCTGCTGGACGAGATCGAAAAGGCACATCCGGACGTGTTCAACATCCTGCTGCAGGTGCTCGATGAAGGCCGTCTCACCGACAACTACGGTCGCGTGATCGACTTCAAGAACACCGTGATCATCATGACGTCGAACCTCGGCGCGCGTGATATCCAGAAGGGGAAGGGTCTCGGCTTCCACACACGCGAGGGCGCGGCGTACGAGTCGATGCGGGAGCGGGTGCGTGAGGAGATCGAGCGCGCGTTCAACCCGGAGTTCCTGAACCGTGTGGATGATATCATCGTCTTCCACCCGCTGGCGAAGGAGCAGATCGCCGAGATCGTGCACATCATGCTGAAGGAAGTGCACAACCGCCTGGCGGAGGAGAACCTGAAGCTGCACCTGACGGACGCTGCGCTCGAGTTCCTGGTGGAGCGCGGCTACGACGAGAAGTTCGGTGCACGGCCGCTGCGGCGTTCGATCCAGCGGTTCATCGAGGACCCGCTGTCGGAGCGGATCCTGTCGAACGAGTTCCCGGCGGGCGAAGAGATCGAAGTGGACGTGAACCCAGACGGCGATGCGCTCGAGTTCCGGGTGCTGTCAACGAAGACATGATCCTGGTGAAGGCACAGTGACTCCAGCTCAGTTTGTGAGGGCCGCCGCGGTGGCGGCGGCCCTTTCCATTTCCGCAGGCGCGGCGACGGCGCAGGACCCGCAGGCGCGCGGTCCGCAGCCCGTCCAGGCGGTCGAGGTCACGGGCAACATGCGCGTGCCGGAGGCGACGATCAGGCAGCTGATCGCAATCAATCCCGGTGATTCGGTGACGCTCGGTCACATTGACGACGCGATTCATCGACTGTGGGCGACGGCGCAGTTCTCGGACGTCAGTGTGGACGCGGTCGAGCCGGACAGTGCCGCAGCCTCGGCCGGTGTCACACTGCGGTTCGTTCTGAAGGAGCAGCCGATCGTCAGCGACATCGAGATCCGCGGCCTGCAGAACATGCGTGCGTCGGTGATCCGCGACACTGCGGGGCTTGCCGCAGGCCAGCCGCTGAATCCGGAGAAGATCGCCCGCGCGAAATCCATGACGCGTCAGCTGCTCGGTGAGAAGGGATTCCGCGTCACGAGCATCCAGGACAGGACCGAGCCGATTGCGGACCGGCCGAACGAAGTGCGGCTGATCATCGATGTCGAAGAGGGTCAGCACGTGGCGATCGCCGATGTCGAATTCGAGGGCAATACCGTTTTCGACGACGACGAGCTCGAGGGCCAGATCAGTACGAAGAAGGAAGGGTTCTTCTGGTTCCGGAAGGGTGAGTACAACGAGGAGCAGGTGCGTGAGGACCTGCGCGCCAACCTGCCCGCATTCTACGGCTCGAAGGGGTATATTGATTTCGTGGTGACGGGCGACTCGCTGATCGTGGATCCGCAGACGGGTAAGGCGCGTCTGCTGGTCCGTGTTTCTGAGGGACAGCAGTACAGGCTGGCGGACTTCGAGGTGCAGGGAGCGCGGCGCTATCCTGCGGAGGAGCTGCGGCAGTACTTCGTGAATCAGACGGGCAGCGGCGTGCTGGGCGGCCTGGGCATCCGGACCACGCGCAACAACGCAGGTGACATATTCGACGCCCTCGCATTCGAGCGCGCTACGCGGGACGTGGAGGGAGTCTATCGCTCGGATGGCTACCTCTACGTAGAGGTCCAGCCGGTCATCGAGCGGCTGCCGGCGGACAGCACGGGTCTGCCGGCCGTGAAGGTTGCGTGGACGATCAACGAGGGTCCTCTGGCAACGGTAGGAACGGTCAGCATCCGCGGCAACACGTACACGCATGAGAACATCATCCGCAACCAGCTCCTTCTGCTGCCGGGTGACGTATACAGTGAGGAGCTGCTGCTTCAGAGCTATCGCAGCATTGCGGGTACGGGCTTCTTCGAGACACCCCTCGCGCCGCCAGCGATGTCGACTGACCCTGAGACGGGCGAGGTGAACATCGCGTTCGACGTGAAGGAGAAACAGACGGGGTCGGTAAACTTCGGCACGTCGCTCGGCGGCTACGGCGGCCTGGCGGGCTTCCTTGGCTACGACTCGCCGAACCTGTTCGGCCAGGCGAAGACCGGGCACCTGCGCCTGGAGTTCGGCCGGTACTCCAACAACTTCGAGGCAAGCTACAGCGACCCATCCATCCGTGGGTCCTGGCTCAGTGGTGCAGTATCGCTCTTCAGCTCGACCGACCGATTCTTCACGTTCTCCGAGGGACGCCGCAAGCGGACCGGCGGATCCCTGCGCTTCGGCATCCCGGTGCCGGGCGACAACCGGACGCGCTTCAGCTTCGGCTACTCCCTCTCCCGGACGCATTACGAGAACTTCGACGACGATGAGACCGAGTCCCTGTTCTCGCTGCCGCCCGGGGTCCAGAGCACATTCTCGCTCGGACTGAGCCGGTCTACGCTGGACCACCCGCTGTTCCCGACATCCGGCAGCTCGCAGACGCTCGAGTCCGAGTTCACGGGTGGCTTCCTCCAGGGCGACGGTCAGTTCCAGAAGTATTCGTATGCAGGCAGCTGGTTCGTCCCGGTCGGTGCGATCGGGTCGGCGCAGGCTCAGCAGAAGCCGATCCGGTTCACGCTCGGCCTGACGGCGGAGGGCGGCTCGATCGTCGGGGACGCATCGCGGTTCCCGTTCGACCGCTTCTGGATGGGCGGTGTCCAGTTCGGCCGGCCGCTGCGCGGGTACGACGAGACCACCATCACGCCGCTGGGGTACCGCGCCCGCTGCACTTTTGGGGAGCCGGGGTGTAACATCCGCCTCGAGGACCGGCTCGGCGACGCCTACATGCGTCTGTCCTCGGAGATCGCGATGCGGTTCCAGGACAACATCTCGCTCAGCCTGTTCTACGATGCGGGCAACACGTGGCGCGGCGCGTCAGAAATCAATCCGACGCAGCTGCTGCGCGGTGCCGGCATCGGAGCCATGATCGTCACGCCATTCGGTCCGATCGGACTGGACTACGCGTACGGCTTCGACAAGGACCGTCCGAGCTGGCAGATCCACTTCAAGTTTGGTCAGGGATATTAACCAGGGGTATGTGCATAATGCGTAAGGCAATGACGTTCGTATTCGCAGTCGCAGGCATTGCGGCGCTCTCAGGCACAGCCTCGGCGCAGGCGCCGACGAAGATCGGCTATGTCGATTCCCGCATCATCCTGCGTGACGCGCCCGGTGCGGCGGAAGTGACACAGACGCTGCAGAAGGAGCTGACGAGCTGGCGGGCGCAGCTGGCCGCGTCGGAGGACTCGATCAAGACGATGGTGGCGGACTTCGAGAAGCAGTCGCTGGTGATGTCGCCGGATGCGAAGCAGAAGAAGCAGGCGGACATCGTGGCGAAGCAGAATTCCTTCCAGGCGCGCTACGAGGAGCTGCAGCAGAAGGCGACCGACCGCCAGAAGGAGCTGCTCACGCCAATCATGGACAAGGTTCAGGCGGCAATCACGGAGCTGCGCACGGCCGAGGGCTACGCAATCATCTTCGATTCGGCCACCGAAGCAATGGTCGCAGCGGACCCGTCACTGGACCTGACGCAGAAGGTGCTGGCACGCCTGAAGGCGCCGGGCGCCACGGCGAGCGGAAACTGACGCAGCCGCATCGGTTCCGCGCGGCGTGAAAGCGTCCGAAGCAGCCGCAGCGGTCGGCGCCACGTTGCAGGGGGGAGCGGATCCGGAACTCACCGGGATCGCTCCCCTCGATCGTGCCGGTCCGTCAGACCTCTCCTTCCTCTCCAGTGCGCGCTACGCGGATGATGCGGGCGCCACGCGCGCCGGCGCGGTCCTCGTCCCGGCAGCCCTCGCCGACCACGTCCCCTCGACCGTTGCCAGGCTCGTCACGGGCGACGTGTATGCGGCGCTGGGTGGAATACTGCCCAGGCTCTACCCGCCGCGTGTGCCGGAGCCCGGTGTGCATGCCACGGCGGTCATCGGCGCGAGCGTGGAGCTCGGTGCCGACGTGACGATCGGTGCATTCGCGGTAATCGGCGAGGGGACACGCCTGGGCGACCGGTGTCACGTGGGTGCGCACACCGTGATCGGCCGGGATTGCGTGCTCGGTGACGATGCCTACCTTCACCCGCAGGTATCGCTGTATGACGGCACGCGGGTTGGTGAGCGCAGTATCCTGCATTCGGGCGTGCGCGTAGGAGTGGACGGCTTCGGCTACCACTTCACCGCGGGCGGTCACCGGAAGATTCCGCAGGTTGGAACGTGCGTGATCGGTCGGGACGTGGAGCTCGGCGCGAACACAACGATCGACCGCGGCTCCGTGGGTGCCACCGAGATCGGGGACGGCTGCAAGATCGACAACCTCGTTCATATCGGGCACAACTGCCGGATCGGTGCGCATACCGTGATCATCGCGCAGGTCGGTGTTGCGGGCAGCACGCGAGTCGGACGGGGTGTCACACTGGCGGGGCAGGCGGGGATCAACGGTCATATCCGGATCGGTGACGGCGCGACGATCGCCGGTCAGGCCGGCGTATTCGGCGATGTACCGGCGGGTGCGACGTACAGCGGATATCCGGCCCGGCCGCACAAGGAAGCGCTGCGGGTGCAGGCAGCCATTAATCGACTGCCGTCCCTGCTCCGCCAGCTGCGCGGCGGGAAGGGTGGCGGGGAAGCAACAACGGAGTCATGACGGCGAAACAGCAGACGATTGCAGATGGCGCGACGCTCGAGGGCGTCGGTCTTCACACCGGGCAGCAGGCCCGCCTGACCTTTGTCCCGGGTGCTGTGGACGCCGGCGTCGTTTTCGTGCGCAGGGACCTGCCGGGCACGCCCGAAGTGCCGGCACTGGCGGCGAACGTGTCCGGTACGGACCGCGGTACCACGCTGGCGGCAGGCGACGCGTCGGTGCACACCGTCGAGCATTTGCTGGCCGCCGTGGGCGCGCTCGGCATCGACAACCTGCGGATCGAGCTGGACGGTCCGGAGATTCCCATCCTCGACGGCAGCTTCCGTCCGTTCTTCGATGTCCTCCAGGGCGCGGGTCTGAAGGAACAGGAGGCGGCCGCGAAGATGCTGGTCGTTACGGAATCCGTCAGCGCGTCTGCGGAGCGCGGCGAGAGCTATGTCGCGGTGCCGTTCGACGGCTACCGCATTTCCAGCACGATCGAGTTTCCACACCCCCTCATCCGTCGCCAGTTCGGATCGTTCGACGTCGGCGCATCGGCTTTTGCCGATCAGCTGGCTGGCGCGCGCACATTCGGCTTCCTGAAAGATGCGGAGGCGCTTCGTAACCGCGGTCTCGCGCGGGGCGTGACGCTGGAAAACGCCGTGGTGCTCGATGAGGAAAAGCTCATCTCGGGCGACCTGCGCTGGCCGGACGAATTCGTTCGCCACAAGACGGGCGACATCGTAGGTGACCTGGTGCTCGTCGGTCGCCGCATTCGCGGCCATGTGATCGCGGACCGGCCGAGCCATGCCGGCAATCTAGCCCTAGCGCGCGCGCTGCTGGAAGCGGACGCGAAACAGACCGGCGGGAAGCCGATCGTCGACATCATCAAGATCATGCAGCACCTGCCGCACCGATATCCGATGCTGCTGGTGGACCGGATCCTGGAGTTCGAGGCTGGAAAGCGGATCGTCGGCATCAAGAATGTCACCATCAATGAGCCATTCTTCATGGGGCATTACCCCGGCCACCCGATCATGCCGGGTGTGCTGATCATCGAGGCAATGGCACAGGTCGGCGGCCTGCTGATGATGGACTCGATCGAGGATCTCGACGAGAAGGTTGTCTACTTCATGTCGATGGACAACGTGAAGTGGCGTCGCCCGGTGACACCGGGTGACCAGGTGCGGTTCGAGGTGGAGATGCTGCAGTTCCGCCGCCATGTCTGCCGCATGCGCGGCGTGGGGTATGTGGACGGCGCAGCGGTGGCAGAAGCGGAGTTCATGGCGAGGATCGTGGACAAGTGAGACACGCCGAATGATCCAGCCGGACGCGACAGCCCCCGGAAGCATTCATTCTTCCGCCGTGATCGATGAGACCGCGGTGATAGCTGCGGACGCGACCATCGGTCCGTACGTGGTGATCGGCCCGAACGTCACGATCGGTGCGCGGACGCGTGTCGGCGCTCACGTCGTGATCGAGCGGGACACGACGATCGGTGAGGACTGCCGGATCCATTCCGCCGCCGTTCTCGGCGGCGACCCGCAAGACCTCAAATACGCGGGCGAATCGTCGCGCCTCGTGGTGGGTGACCGCACGGTCATCCGCGAGTTCGTCACGCTCAACCGTGGCTCGGCCGCGCGCGGCAGCACGAACATCGGCAGCGACTGCCTGTTCATGGCCTACGCGCACGTCGCACACGACTGCGTGATCGGCGACCACGTCGTCATCGCGAACGCGGTGAACATGGGTGGCCATGTCACGGTTGGCGACTGGGTGATCGTGGGTGGCCTGTCGGCGGTGCACCAGTTCGCGCGCATCGGCGCGCACGCCTTCGTGGGCGGCATGTCGGGTGTGCGCAAGGACGTACCGCCGTATGTGAAGGCCTCCGGCCATCCCATGCGTCTCTTCGGTCTCAACTCCGTCGGCCTGCAGCGACGGGGGTTCAGCCGGGAAGTGCGTGTCGACATCCGGCGGGCGTATCGCCTGCTTTTCCAGTCCAGCCTGAACGTGCGCGACGCGCTTGCCGAAGCCCGTGCGACGCTGCCGTCCGCCCCAGAGCTCGATCTGCTGCTGGACTTCGTCGAGCACAGCGAACGCGGCGTCACGGTCTGACGTGAGCGACGTCCGGGTCGGTGTCGTCGGCACAGGCAGTCTCGGTTTCCATCACGCGCGCATTCTGAAAAGCCTGCCCGGCGCACGGCTGGTCGGTATCCATGATGCCAGCGAGGCGCGCGCGGCCGAGGTCGCGGCGACACTCGAGACGCAGGCGTTTGCGGATCTGCGCGAGCTGCTGGACCGCACGGACGCGGTCGTCGTGGCCGTTACCACAAGCGCACACGAAGCGGTGTCTGTTCCGGCGCTCGAGCGCGGTGTCCACGTTCTCATCGAGAAACCGATTGCACCGACCACGGATGCTGCGGACCGCATCCTGGCAGCGGCACAGGAGGCGAATGCGCTGGTGCAGATCGGGCACGTCGAGCGGTTCAATGCAGCGTTGCGCGCGTGCGAGCCGTACATCGAGGAGCCGATGTTCGTGGAGAGTCATCGTCTCGCGCCGTTCGGCGCGCGCGGCACCGACGTCGCAGTCGTACTGGACCTGATGATCCATGACCTGGACCTGGTTCTGAGCCTCATGCGGCGCGACGTGAAAACGATCGCTGCTGTTGGTGTGCCTGTTCTGACGACGAGCCCGGACATTGCGAACGCGCGGCTGGAGTTCGACGGCGGCGGTGTGGCCAACCTCACGGCGAGCCGCATCTCGATGGAGCGGATGCGCAAGATCAGGTTCTTCCAGCGCTCGGGCTACATCAGCCTGGATCTGGCGGCAGGGAAGGGTGAGTTCCTGCGTCTCAAGCCGGGTGTCTCGCTGGAAGCGCTCCAGGCTGCTGCGGCGGCGGCGGGCAGCGGCGGTGCGGCCGCATCGCCCTTCCCGGCAGGGCTCCTCAGTCTCATCGAGCGCATTCCGCTGCAGGGTGTCGAGGGCGAGCCGCTCGCGCTCGAGCTGGCCAGCTTCATTGCAGCAGTCCGGGGCGATGCGCCGGTACCTGTCACTGGTGATGATGGAAGACGCGCGCTCGCCGTCGCACTGGAGATCATCGAGCGGATCGGCCGTCACATTGCGGGGCAGCAGCAGCTGGCCTGACGATGCCTCCCCAACGAAGCGCGCCGCGGATATTCCTGTCGGCGGGCGAGCCTTCCGGAGACCATCACGGTGCCGCACTCGCGCGGTCGCTGCGGCAGCGCTGGCCGGGTGCCACGCTGTATGGCCTGGGCGGTCCGCGGATGGCCGCGGAGGGCGTCGAGCTCATGGCCCATGTCGACGACCTGGCGGTCATGGGGTTCGCCGAGGTAATCGGCAGGCTCCCCTTCTTCATCAACCTGCTCCAGCAGGCGCGCGACAGCCTGCGCGCCTCACCCCCTGACCTGGTCATTCCGATCGACTACCCGGGCTTCAACATGCGGCTCGCACGCATGGCGCAGAACCGCCACATCCCGGTGCTGTACTACATCGCGCCGCAGGTATGGGCCTGGCATCGGAGCCGCATCCATGACCTGGCCGACGTGACGGACGCGCTCGCCCTGATTCTTCCATTCGAGGAGAAGCTGTTCCGCGATGCGGGTGCGAACGCGCATTTCGTGGGGCATCCGCTGCTCGACTCGCCACCGCCGGCCAGGCCGCGCGCGGAGTTCTGCGAGTCCCTCGGTCTCGATCCGGAGCGTCCAATCCTCGCGCTGTTTCCCGGATCCCGCCGCCAGGAAGTGGAACGGCTCGTCGCGCCATTCACAGCCGCGGCGGACATCGTCATGAGACAGATGCCGACGGTGCAGACCGTAATCGCAGCAGGTAGCGGATTGAGCGCGGATCTGTACGGTTCGACGAAGCTGCCGCGTACGCCGGATGCGTGGGAGCTGCTGTATCACGCGCGCGCGGCAGTCGTGAAATCCGGAACGGGGACATTGCAGGCTGCGATTGCAGACACGCCGCTTGTGGTGGGCTACGTAATGAATCCGCTGAGCTACCTGATCGCCCGTCACGTGGTGGAAGTTCCGCATGTCGCGCTCGTAAATCTCGTCGCCGACGAGCGACTCGCAACGGAGCTGATCCAGGACGCCGTTACACCTGAGGCTGTTGCGGCTGAGATTCTGCCGCTGCTGCAGGAGTCACCAGCGCGAACGCGCGCACTGGACGGACTGGCGCGCGTGCGTGCGCGGCTGCACGCACCGGCCGGATCGCCGGGTGCGGCCGCGCGCGTGACGGAGATGGCGGCGGAGCTCATGGCGGGACATCGATGAAGGAAGAGTGGCGCTATCGCCTCGGCAGTCGAGCCGGGCAGGCCGCGCTCAGCGCATTGCTCGGCTCGTGCCGCTGGGAGGTGCGCGGCGGCGAGCGTTATGCCGGGAACTGGAAGACCAATTCGGGACTGATCTTCGCGCACTGGCACGGTCGCCTGATGCCGCTCACGTACCACCACCGCAACCGCGGACTGGTGCCGATCATCAGCAGGTCCGGCGACGGCGAATACATCGCGCGCATTGTGCAGAACTGGGGGTTCAACCCGGTGCGCGGCTCGTCGAGCCGCGGCGGAACGCAGGCGCTGCGGGAGATGCTGCGGTATGCGCGCGCCGGGAAGATGCTGGTGTTCACGCCGGACGGACCGCGCGGACCGCGCGAAGAGGTGAAGCCGGGTGTGCTGATTGCGGCGCAGCTCACCGGCCTGCCGATCGTTCCGGCGAGCGCTGCTGCCACCCGCGCCTGGTGGCTGGGCGGCTGGGACCGGTTCCTGATTCCGAAACCGTTTGCGCGTGTCGTGCTGGGCTTCGGCGAACCGATCCACGTTCCGCGCGATGCGGACGAGTCCGCACTCGATGCGATAGGACTTCAGCTCAAGCACGCGCTCGATGCGCTGACCCGGGAGCTCGATGAAGTCGTTGCATGATGCAGTGCTCGACTGGTGGGATGGCCGTCTCGGCGGGACCGGCAGAGCGCTCGATGTGATCACGGCACCCGCAGAGGCCCTCTACCGCGGGATCACGTCCACCCGCAACGCGCTGTACGACGGCGGCTCGCTGCAGAGCGTGCGTCTGCCGGCACCTGTTCTGAGCGTCGGCAACGTCGCGATCGGTGGGACTGGCAAGACACCTGTAACGGCGTGGCTGGCGCGCGTGCTGCGCGATGCAGGCCGGCATCCTGCCGTACTGCACGGCGGCTACGCACCAGACGAGCCTGCACTGCATCAGAAGCTCAACCCCGACATTGCCGTTATTGCCGGGCGGGACCGGGTCGAGACCGGACGTGCCGCGATCGGTGCAGGCGCCGATGTCCTGGTGCTCGATGACGGATTCCAGCACCGTCGTCTCGAACGCGACATCGATATTGTGCTCGTCGCTGCAGAGACCTGGGGCATACGCCGGCGTACGCTGCCGCGCGGCCCGTGGCGTGAGCCGGAGCACGCGCTCCGCCGCGCAACCCACATCATCGTGACCCGCCGCAGCGTGGACAGCGAAACCGCGATGATGGTGGCGGGCGGAATCCGCCGGTTCTTTCCTGGAGAGGTCGCGATCGTGCACCTGAATGCGGCAACCTGGCGACGGGGTGACCGTGCATGGGACGGACCGGCAGCAGCGCCGCCCGCGGCCGGTGCGCTCCTCGTAACCGCCATCGCACAGCCGGCGTCGTTCGAGGAGAATGCGCGCGCGGCCGGTGCCACGCTGACCGGCCGTGCATTCTTCCCGGATCACCACGATTATTCAGAAGCCGACGCCGCAGCCATTCTCGAGAAGGCAGGAAACGGAGCGATCGTGACGACCGCGAAGGACTGGGTGAAGCTGGAACGGCTGCTGCCGCGCGAGCGCGTGTGGGTGCTGCATCAGCAGGTCGAGCCGGAAGCCGGGGTGGATGCGATGCTGACGGCAGTACGCGGACTCGTCGCATGAACGAGCGCGAGACCGACGTCCTCGTACTGGGCAGCGGCATTGCCGGCCTTACATACGCATTGAAAGCCGCTGCGCATGGCACGGTCGCCATTGTGACGAAGAAGGAACGCGCGGTCTCGAGCACGAACTACGCGCAGGGCGGCATCGCAGCGGTCATGGCGCCCGAGGACGAGCCTGCACTTCACGTCCGCGACACGCTCGTTGCCGGCGCTGGTCTCTGTCACACGCAGGCGGTGCTCGCGCTCGTCGCCGAGGGGCCCGATCGGGTCCATGACCTGATCGACTGGGGCGTCCGCTTCTCGCGCAGCGGCGATGACTTTTCCTTCGGCCGCGAAGGCGGCCACTCCCGGCGTCGCATCCTGCACGCGGGTGATTTCACGGGTAAGGAGATAGAGCGGGCGCTCCTCCAGGCGGTGGCGGACCATCCGCGCATCGATCTGTGCGAGGACACCGTCGCAATAGACCTGCTCGTGGGGCGCGACCACACTGGCAGGCCGCGTGCAGGCGGCGCCCTCGTCCTGGACCACCGGGCAGGAACGCTGCAGACGATACACGCGCGCGTGACGCTCATTGCCACGGGCGGGATCGGCCAGGCATACCGGCACACCACCAACCCCGAAATCGCCACCGGAGATGGTGTCGCAATGGCCGCGCGTGCCGGTGCCGCCGTAGCCAACCTCGAATTTGTGCAGTTCCACCCGACCGCCCTCTATCCAGCCGAGCAGCGTGCATTCCTGATCTCCGAAGCCGTGCGCGGCGAGGGCGCGGTGCTGCGTACGATCGAGGGCGACCTGCTGCCGATCGACCACGCACTCGGATCGCTCGCGCCGCGCGACATCGTTGCCCGGCATATCGACCGCTACATGAAGGATTCCGGGGCGCCGCATGCGATGCTCGACCTGTCGCCGATCGATCACGCGGAAATCCGTGACCGGTTCCCGGGCATCCTGGCCGAAACCGCCGCCCGCGGCCTCGATATCCTCACGGCACCCATACCGGTCGTGCCCGCCGCGCACTACGCCTGCGGCGGCGTAATGACCGATGGCGACGGCCGCACGACCATACCCGGTCTGTACGCCGCGGGAGAGGTCGCGTGCACTGGCGTCCATGGGGCGAATCGCCTAGCATCAAATTCTCTGCTGGAAGCGGTGGTTTACAGCCATCGCGCCAGCGAGCAGGTCGCATCCGAGATAGCGATCACCTGCCGGGATGCGGTGGTCCGGACTCCGCCGCGTAACGGAAGCGCAGGTACCGGAACCGGAACACTGGCCGACCTGCGCGGCAGGATCCGCGACCTGATGTGGGAAAAGGCCGGCATCGTGCGTCACACGGCGCAGCTCGAGGAAGCGCGGGAAGAGCTTTCAGCTCTTCTGGGCGAAATCGAGGCGATCCGCACGGTGACTCCGCTGGAGCCTGAGGCCGTGGAAGCCAGGAACCTGGCGTGTGTCGCAGAACTGGTCGTCCGGTGCGCAATCGGTCGGCGGGAGAGCAGGGGGCTGCACCACAATGAGGACTATCCATATCGTGACAACGAGCGTTTTCTCCGGGATACTGTGATCGAAGCCGGCGGAAGCGAAACATAGGAGTTGAAGAAGAGATCATGGACGCACCAAGCGGTCTGCTGTCTGGAAGCAACGAGGAGAATCCGTTCGAGGCGATGATGCAGCGGTTCGATCACGCTGCGGACCTGCTCGGTCTCGATCCGAGCATCTACCGGATTCTCCGTCATCCGGAAAAGCAGATCATCACATCCGTGCCGGTGTCGATGGACAACGGCGAGGTGGAGGTGTTCACGGGGTACCGCGTTCTGTACAACACGTCGCGTGGTCCCGCGAAGGGCGGTATCCGTTTCGACATGGGCGTGTCCCTCGACGAGGTGACTGCGCTGGCGGCGTGGATGACATGGAAGTGCGCGGTCGTCGACGTGCCGTTCGGCGGCGCCAAGGGCGGCGTAATCTGTGAGCCGTCCCGCCTCTCGATGGGCGAGCTCGAGCGGCTCACACGCCGCTACACTGCGTCCATCATGGACACGCTCGGTCCGGAGTCGGACGTACCTGCACCGGACGTGAACACGAACGAGCAGGTGATGGCGTGGATCATGGACACGTACTCCATGCACAAGCGTCACACGGTCACCGCGGTGGTCACGGGCAAGCCGATCGCCATGGGCGGCTCCCGCGGCCGGCGGGAGGCCACGGGGCGCGGCGTGAAGATCACGGTGAAGGAAGCGCTGCGTGAGCTGGGCATGCCGCTCGCCGGGACTCGTGTCGCGGTGCAGGGATTCGGCAACGTCGGCTCGGTCGCGGCCAACCTGATGGAGCAGGAAGGCCTGACGATCGTCGCGATCAGCGACAAGACCGGCGGTATCTACAATCCGAACGGCATCCGCATCGCGGAGGCGCTCGAGTACGTGAAGAAGCACAAGTTCCTCACAGGATTCCCGAACGGCGAAGCGATCACGAACGAGCAGCTGCTCGAGCTGGACTGCGACGTGCTCGTTCCCGCGGCGCTCGAGAACGTGATCACGCGGAAGAACGCCGGCAACATCAAGGCGAAGATCATTGCCGAAGGTGCGAACGGTCCCACGACGGCGCCTGCGGACCAGATCCTCGAGGACAAGGGCATCTTCGTGGTGCCGGACATCCTCGCGAACGCGGGCGGCGTGACGGTGAGCTACTTCGAGTGGGTGCAGAACCGCGAGGGGTACTACTGGAGCGAGGATGTAGTCATCCAGCGCCTGCGGGAAGTGATGAAGCGCGCGTTCAGCGAGACGTACACGTATGCGCGGGAGCACAAGGTGAACATGCGTACCGCGGCGTACATGGTGGCGATCGATCGCGTGGCGGCGGTGCACACGCTGCGCGGAGTCTACGCCTGACGCGTTCGCTGTGCTGAAGGTGCGGATTGTCGCCGTCGGCAAGCCCGGTCGTCTGCTGGCGGCGGCGATCGCCGAGTACGAGCAGCGCGCGCAGCGCTACTGGAGTCTCGATGTCGCCGAAGTGAAGGAGGAGCGCGCACGGAAGGGCGTTCCGGATGATGCGATCCGCGAGGCGGAGGGCGACCGCATCCTCCAGCGCGTGCCGGACGATTTCGACGTAGTTGCGCTCACGCGCGTTGGTGACGCGTGGCCGTCCACGCGGCTCACGGAATACCTGCAGGACCTGGGCGTGCGCGGCACTGCAGGTGCCGCGTTCGTCATCGGCGGCGCGATCGGCCTGGGGTCCAACGTCCTGGGCCGCGCCAACCGCCAGCTGCGCCTCTCGAACTTCACCCTCCCGCACGAGCTCGCACGACTCGTGCTCGCAGAGCAGCTCTATCGCGCCGGCACTATTGCGCGGCGGGAGCCCTACCACAAAGGTGGGGAATGAATCTTCCCCGTGTTCTCCCGACCCCGGTTTCCTCCCGGTTCCTCAACGACTACCTCGCCGGTGCGCCTGCGCTCGCGCGGTTCTACTCCGGTCATCCGCTCGATCCTGCGGCATACACGCGAAAGGCGCTCGAGGTACACGCTCGAATGACGCCTGCCGTTCGGCAGCGGGTGCGGGAGGCGTATCGCCCGTTGAACGGTGCGGCGCGCGCGAAGCTGGACGCGGTCATGCAGGGGCGGGGGTTTGTCGTAACGACCGGACAGCAGGCCGGTCTTTTTACGGGCCCGCTCTACACGATCTACAAGGCATTGTCGGCGGTTCGGCTGGCGGCCGAGCTCGAGCGGCATCTGCGATGTCCGGTGCTCGCCGTGTTCTGGGTCGCTGCGGATGACCATGACTGGGCGGAGGTCGACCACATCGACCTGCTCGACGAGCAGCACTACCTCCGTACGGTGCGCGTGCCGGCGGATAAGGACGCGCCGCCGTGGCCGATGTCGCGGCGGTTGCTCGGCGGCGGCATAGACGAGGCGGTTGCGGCGGTCTCGGAAACGCTGCCGCAGGAAGGCTTCGGGCGGGATACGCTCGAGATGGTTCGTCGGACATATACCGCAGGCCGGAGCGTGGCAGCCGCGTTCGAGGACATGCTCGCGGAGATTCTCGCCGATTTTCCGATCGCCATCGTAAGCTCCGCGCATCAGGCCGTGAAGCAGGCGTCGCTGCCGGTGATGCTCTACGAGCTGGAGAATGCGGCGGCACACGAGCAGCTGGTCAGCACGCAGACCGAGCTCGTGCGAGCGGCAGGCTATAAGCCGCAGGTTACGGTGACGCCGTCCGCGTCGAACGTGTTCCTGCTGCGCGACGCAGGGCGCGACCGCCTGGTGCGTCAGCGCGGCGGCTGGTCGCTCCGACGAACGGGCGAACGCATCGAGCATGACGATCTGCTCGCGCAGGTGCAGGCGGATCCCGAGATGCTTTCCGCGAACGTGTTCCTGCGGCCGGTGATTGAAAGCTCGGTGTTTCCGACCCTCTCGTACGTCGGTGGGCCCGCAGAGACCACGTATTTCGCACAGATCGGCTGCCTCTTCGAGGCGCACGACATCATGCCGCCCGTGGTGTTCCCCCGTCATGGCCTGACGATCGTCGATCACAAGACCGAGCATGCGCTCGAGCGTGTCGGCCATAGCGTGAACTCCGTGCGCGCGCCGTTCGGCCGGCTGGTGGGTGAGATGGTCAGGCGGGACCTGCCGGCGGGTGTACGTGCCGCGCTGGCGACGGCGGAAGAAGCCGTGACCAGTGCGTTCGGCGAGGTCGAGCGGAGTGTGCCGGCGGTGGATCCGACGCTTGCGGGCCCGGTCCGGAGCGCCGGCTACCGCGCCGCCGCGGAGGTGAAGCGCACGGAGAAGCGAATCGAGGCGCAGTTCCGTCGTAACAATGAGGCGCGGATCGAGCAGCTGCGGAAGGCGGCAGCGGTAATATACCCGGGTGGCGCGCCGCAGGAGCGCGTGCTCAACATTGTCCCGTTCCTGGCGAAATGGGGCCGTGGCCTGATTCAGGCAATGCATGACGCCATGCCGGTGGTCCTGGACCGTTCGGTCCCGGACTGGACCGGCGTCAAATGCGACATGCAGCAGGAGCTCGATGTCCGAGAGGCGTGAACAGGAGGGCAGCGCCATGCGGCCCGGCCCGGCTGAGGCGTCCGATCAGGAGTCGCCCGGGCCATCGTCAGTCGAAACACCGGATGGTCCGCGCGCAGAGCCACGCGGCGGCTCTGCCGCCTATCTCGTAGCGGCCGGTATCTTCCTCAGCCGCATCGCCGGTCTCGTGCGGCAGCGATTCATCGCGGGCGCACTCGGCGTCTCCCTGTACAGCGACGCGTTTAATCTCGCGCTCCGGATGCCAAACTTCCTTCAGAACCTGCTGGGTGAAGGAACGCTGAGCGCGTCGTTCATACCGGTATACAGCAGGCTGCTGAAGGAAGGGCGGAAGGAAGAGGCAGGACGGGTGGCTGGCGCGGTCTTCGCGCTGCTGCTCGTGCTGGCAGGAATCCTCGGGCTTGTGGGCTTTTTTGCCGCCCCACTGCTGGTCACCATCGGGGCGCCGAAGTGGGTTGGTGAACAGCGCGCGCTCACCATTGCCTGCGTTCGTATCATCTTCCCCATGACAGCCGTCCTGGTGCTCTCGGCGTGGGCGCTCGGCGTGCAGAACAGTCATCGCAAGTTCTTCGTCTCCTACGTAGCGCCGGTTCTGTGGAACGCGGCGATCATTGCCACACTGATCCTGTTCGGACGGTCCCGCCCGGAGGGCGGACTGACGGCTCCCGCTGTCGCCGAGTGGCTGAGCCGACTGACGGTAGCGCTGGCATGGGGCGCTCTCATCGGTGGCGTTCTCCAGTTCCTGATACAGGTGCCGTTCGTGCTGCGTCTCGAGCGGAGCCTGCGCGTAGGCTGGGCGCCGAAGCTTCCGGAAGTCCGCGAGATCGTCCACACCGCAGGACCCGCCATCGCCGGAAGGGGTGTTGTGCAGGCGAGCGCACTGCTGGACATATGGCTCGCGGGACTGATTTCCACTGGATCCGTAACGGCCATGCAGAACGCGCTGCTGCTCTACATGCTGCCGATCAGCCTGTTCGGAATGTCTGTAGCGGCGTCGGAGCTGCCGGACCTGGCCCGTGAGCGGTTGAGCGGGGCAGAGCAGATGCGGGAGCGCGTAAACTCGGGACTGCGCCAGATCTACTTTTTCGTGGTACCGTCCTTCATTGCGTTCGTGGTCCTCGGTGACGTCATTGTCGGCGGCATCCTGCAGAATGGCGTGTTCGGCCCGGCGGAAACGCTCCAGACATACGTGATTCTTGCCGCATTCAGTCTGGGCCTCGTGGCATCCACCGGTACGCGGCTCTTCTCATCGACTTTCTTTGCGCTGGGCGACACGCGCACGCCGGCAAAGGTGGCGTTCTGGCGCGTCATCATCGCGGGCGTGCTTGGCGCGGCGCTCATGTTTCCGTTCGACCGCATTCATGTCAATTCGGAGCTCGCGCTGGGCGCTGCCGGGCTCGGACTCGGTTCCTCGATCGCGGCGTGGTACGAGTGGTGGACGCTGCGACGCACACTGGGCGGTAAGGTCGGCCACGTCGGGGCGGGTGCCGGCATTCTCACGCGGATGTTCGCTGCGGCCATCGTGGCAGCCGCGGCAGGACGGGCGATCGCCCAGTTCGCACCGATCGATTCACCGCTGATGCGCGCGGTCGTCGTCCTGCCGCCGGTCGGTCTGCTCTACCTGTTGCTGACCGGTCTCGCCGGTGTGCCGCAGTCCCGCCGGCTGGTGAACCGGGTGCTTCGACGCTGACGCCCCAGGGGGACACGCGGAAACGGTGCGGGGTATAACAGCCCACACATCAGCCAGGCGAACAGACACGTGCAGTCAGACCACCTCGACAGAAAGCTTCAGCACCTGCCGGCCCGGCCGGGCGTGTACCTGTTCAAGGACGCGGCCGGCGAGTTCATCTACATCGGCAAGGCGAACTCGCTGCGCGCGCGTGTGCGCAGCCATTTCGCCATCGATGGCGCTACGTCGCTCAAGAACCGGGAAATGCTGCGACGGGTTGCGGACATCGACTCGATCGTGGTGGGGTCTGAGGCGGAGGCGCTCCTGCTCGAGGCGAACCTCATCAAGGAGCACAAGCCGCGCTTCAACATCCAGCTCCGGGACGACAAACGGTACCCCTACATCAAGGTGACGCTGCAGGAGCCGTTTCCGCGCGTCTACGTGACCCGTCGCCTGGACAACGACGGCGGCCGCTACTTCGGCCCGTTCACGGAAGTGAGCGCGATGCGGCAGGCGCTGGAACTCGTGAAGCGGTTGTTCACCGTGCGCAGCTGCCGCTACGACCTGCCGAAGGAGTCGCCCGACCGCCCGTGTCTCGACTACCACATCGGCCGCTGCCAGGCGCCGTGCGTGGGTCTGCAGTCACAGGCGTCCTATCGCAGCATGATCCAGGACGTCATGGAAGTGCTTGGCGGCAAGACGGACGGCGTGCGTAAGCGGGTGGAGCAGGGAATGAAGGAGGCTGCTGCGTCACTCGACTTCGAACGGGCGGCCACGATGCGTGACGTGCTGACGGGTCTGGAGTCGATCGAGCGTCGCCAGCGAGCGCTGGACGTGCGTGGCCGGGATGTGGACGTGATCGGAACGGCACGCGACGGCGAGCGCGCATGTGCCGTGCTGCTGCGCATCCGCAATGGCAAGCTGCTCGGACGGGAAGTCGACTTCTTCGAGAACGTCGCGGAGGAGGATGATGCGGAGCTGCTGGCGACGGCGGCCACGCGTGTCTACTTCGGACGGGGCGACATCGGCTTGCGTGACTTGCCGCATGAGGTGCTGTTCCCCGACGAGTTCGAGGACCGCGTGATCATCGAGGGTCTGCTGAACGAGCGGGCGAAACGGAAGGTCAACACGTTCGTGCCGGTCAAGGGAGACAAGCAGCGGCTGCTCGACCTGGCTGCGCAGAATGCGCGACACCTGCTGGAGGAGCGCGCGGTGATGCGTGAACGCGTCGATACGCGCGCCGACGACGCGCTCTACGACCTGCAGGAAGCGCTGGGCATGAAGGTGGTGCCACGGCTGATCGTGTGCTTCGATATCTCGCACACGCAGGGCTCGGAGGTGGTAGGCAGCGGCGTGGTGTTCCAGAACGGCGAGCCGTACAAGTCGGAATACAAGCGGTTCCGTATCCGTGGCGACTGGGGCAACGACGATTTCAGGTCGATGGCGGAAGTGGTGCAGCGCTATTTCCGACGTCGCATAGAGGAGAATCTTCCCCTGCCGGAGCTGGCGCTGATCGACGGCGGCAGGGGACAGCTCGGCGCCGCAGTCGAGGCGGCGAAGGAAGTCGGTGCCCTCGAGGTCGTGTTCGCGAGTCTGGCGAAGCGCGAGGAGGAAATCTACCTTGTCGGCCGCCCGGATCCCCTGCGCCTGCCGCGCACCGCAGACGCGCTGCGGCTGCTGCAGCGGATCCGCAACGAGGCGCACCGTTTCGCGATCACGTACAACCGTAAACTGCGGGGTAAGCGCACGTTGTCCAGCGAGCTGTCCACCATTCCCGGCATCGGCCCCGCGCGCCAGCGCGCGCTTCTCGAGCGCTTCGGCAGTGTGCGTGCTCTCCGCAGCGCGACGCCGCAGCAGATCGGCGAGGTGCCCGGCTTCTCCGCTGCGCTGGGCGTGAAGATCCTCGAGCACCTCGGCCGGTGACGTGCGCGAGAATCTCGATACGTCACATGCAGGAGATCCGATGACCGGTCGCGCCCTCATCTTCGACCCGTTCGCGGGCGTCAGCGGGGACATGACCCTCGCCGCGCTGCTGGACCTGGGTCTGTCCGAATCCTGGCTGCGCGAATTCATTGCGTCGCTCGGTCTCGGTGACATCGGTGTCGCGGTCACCCGCGTGAACCGGAAGGGAATCGACTGCGCGCACATCGTTTTTGATCTGCCGCACGAGCACGCGCACCGGCATCTGCGGCACGTCGTCGAGATCATCGACCGCAGCCGCGCACCGGAGCGCGCAAAGGAGCGCGCGAAGGACGCATTCCGCCTGATCGCGGTAGCGGAGGCCGCGGTCCATGGCACCACGGTTGAACGCGTGCATTTCCACGAGGTGGGCGCGGTGGACGCCATCCTGGACATCCTCTGCACCATGGCAGCCGTGGATGAGCTCGGATTCACGGAGTTCTACACGAGGCCCGTGGCCCTCGGCAGCGGCTGGATCGAGATCGCCCACGGCAGGTTCCCCGTCCCGGCTCCCGCCACCCTGCGCATCCTGGAAGGGGTTCCCACTACTGGGCTCGAGCTCCCCGGCGAGTGTACGACGCCGACGGGTGCGGCGATTATCGCCACACTGACGGGAGGGCGGACCCCGCCCACCGGGATACTGCCGCGCCGGACCGGCTTCGGGGGCGGCACCAGGGACCCGCAGGAACATCCGAACTGCCTCCGGCTCATCGCGGCGGAACCCGCATTCGAGGCAGTGCCGGCGGGGGCTGTTTTCGCCCTGCAGGCCGATATCGACGACATGGCCCCGGAGTACCTGTCCGCGGCCCAGGAGGCGGCGCTGGCGGCCGGAGCGCTGGACGCGGTCGCCGTGCCGGTTACTATGAAGAAAGGCCGGCTGGGACACCGTCTGGACCTGCTGGTGAGCGCTGAATGCAGGGATGCCGTCATCCGTGCCCTGTTTCAGGGGAGCAGTACGATCGGGGTCCGGTTCTGGCCGGTCAGCCGCGAAACGCTGGAGCGGACCCAGGAAGTGCGGATCTGGCGGGGTCAGGAGATCGGATTCAAGCGTGTGACCCTGCCGGATGGCACATCGCGGTCGAAGCCGGAGTATGAAGACGTGGCACGGGCGGCTGCGGCACTCGGTCTGAGTGCGTTCGAAGTGCGGCGTGCACTGGACGAGGAAATGCCACAAAACCCGGCGAACGGAGTATCAGAATGAATGCTGTTGAGTCTGGAATTGCCCTTATCCCAGTAGACGGAGGTTGGTGGATGAAGCGTGTTGCAGGGCTGCTGCTTGCCCTCTCGACCCTGGTACCGGCTGTTGCGCACGCGCAGAAGCCATCGAACTCGAAGGAGACGCGCAGCGCTGACGTGTACTTCGACAACGCCGCCAAGTCGAACCTCGACAGCGAGAAGAAGGAGCAGCTGGAGCTCGCTCTTTCCATCACGGCAGAGGGACTTCAGAAGGACCCGAACAATCCGAAGTTGTGGTTCCAGCGAGGCAAGGCGTATGAGCTGCTCGGCGACATCGTCGGAGCGGACACGTCCTATGCGAAGGCCGAGTCGATGTACCCGGAGTACAAGGCGGACATCGACAAGCAGCGGCAGAGCATGTGGGTGACGGCGTTCAACAACGCCGTGAAGAAGATCCAGGCCGGTGACGCGCAGGCGGGCATCGCCGATCTCAAGCTTGCCGACAGGATCTACCGCGGCCGTCCCGAGGCGCTGCAGACGCTCGGCTCGATCTACCTCCAGATGGGCGATCTCGCGAACGCCGAGAAGGCGTACCGCGATGAGCTGACGATCCTGCGGGGCCCGAACCGCAAGGGTCTGGATGAGAAGAAGGAAGCGGAATGGGCGGAGGCCGAGCTGAGCGCAGTGCGCGCGCTGGCCACCATGCTGGCGCAGCAGGATCGCTTCGGTGATGCCGAAGCGATGTATCGCGAGCTGCTGTCCCGCTCGCCCGAGAACCCGGCCGTCATGTCCAATCTCGCGCTGATGCTCAGCCGCGGCGGCAAGACCGCCGAGGCGAACGACATCTACGCAAAGCTCCTCGGGCGCACGGACCTTACGGGCACTCAGCTCCTGAACGTGGGTATCGCGCTGCACAACGCCGGTCAGTATGACCGCGCCGCTGATGCGTTCACCCGCGCCTCGGAGATGAACCCGTACTCCGTCGATGTCCTCGACTTCGCCGTGAACTCCCGGTCAGGTATTGTCGACGCTCTCAACAAGGAGAAGGAGGGCAAGACCGGTGCGGCCGCGGCCGCCGTCGACGCGAAGCTCAAGACGCAATACCAGGCGATCATTGCTGCGGCAGAGAGCGGCCTCAAGCTCGCGCCGATGAATGCAACCATGCTGATGCGCCTCGCGGCGGCCCAGCGCGGCATGTCCGACATCGACGCGCCGAACGCTGCCGACTGGCGCAACAAGGTGCTCGCGACCCTCGAGAAGAACGAGGCGCTCCCGTTCTCGATCTCTGAAATACACACTGCGACGTCCGACAAATCGGTGACACTGACCGGCACGATCTATGGCCTGTCAAAGCCGGGTTCGCAGGCAAAGCTCCGCTTCCACCTGCTCGACAAGGACGGCAACTCCGTTGCGCAGAAGGAAGCGACGATCACCGTCCCCGCGAAGGATGAGCGCGCGCCGTTCAGCGTGGAAATGGACGCACCGGAATCCGCGGTTTCCTGGAAGTACGAAGTGATCTGAGCATAAGCTCGAATCGACCGTGAGGACGGGGGCGTGCCATTCGGCGCGCCCCCGTTTTCTTTGAGACGTACACGGCCTGCGAAGCACATATCTTGCAACCCGTGACGGGACGGAACCCGAACGAACGGAAAGATGCAATGAGTGAGACTGTGAAGTGCGCGCGGTGCGCGCAGCAGTTCGATGCTGGCGAGGCGGGCTGTCCTGCGTGTGGTCACCTGCGCGAGCCTGCCCCGTGCGCGACACATCCGGACCGGCAGGCTGAGGGACAGTGCGTCTTCTGCGGCATTGCCGTGTGCGGGGACTGCAACGAGGCCGACGGCAGCTACTACGCGTGTGCAGACCACTGCTCCATCCCGTTCTATGAGGGCTGGGCACAGGTCTACACGAACAACGACGATGTGGAGGCGGGTCTCATCCGTGATAACCTCCGGGCCGAGGGGATCGACGCTGAGGTTCTCTCCCAGCAGGACCAGACATTCCGTGTCGAGGTCGGGGATCTGGCCCCGGTTCGCGTACTCGTGCCCGCGTTCGACTACCTGGACGCAGTGGAAATAGTGGCAGGGCACATGACGCCCGACGGCGAGCTGGCTTTCGCCTGTGAGGAATGCGGCGAGCCGTTCGAACGGGGGCAGGACCGGTGCACCTCGTGCCAGGCCGTTCTACCCACCTCTCTCGCTTGAGAGACCCGCCCGCTCCTGCTAAATTCAAGGGCTGCAATCGGAACGCCGGTCCCGCCACGGGGCCGGGCCCGGCCTGCATACCTCGAGGATTGTGATGGTTCGGATCGCGGACATACTGCCGGGCACGATCGCCGACGAGCTCCAGCTGGAGATCGGGAGCAGGATCGTGCGCATCAACGGCGAGGTAGTCCGGGACACGCTGGACCTGCGCTTCCTCGAGGCAGACGGCACGCTGGAAGTCGAGGTCACGGACGGCTGCGGCAGCAACCGCACACTGTACGAGATCGAAAAGGATGAGGGCGAAGGCCTGGGCATCATCCCGGCCGCCGACCAGGTCCGGCAGTGCGCCAACAAATGTGTCTTCTGCTTCATCGACGGTAATCCTGAGGGCGCGCGCAAGTCGCTGCACCTCAAGGATGACGACTTCCGCCTTTCGTTCACGTACGGCAGCTACGTCACGTTGACGAACCTCGGTCCGAAGGGGTTCGAGCGTCTGATCGAGCAGCGGCTTTCCCCGCTGTATGTCAGTGTTCATGCGACGGAGCCTGAGCTGCGTGAGCGGCTTCTGGGCGTCCCGCGCGGCGGCGACATCGTGGGACAGCTCCGCGCCCTGACGGACGCGGGCCTCGAGGTCCACACGCAGATCGTGCTGTGCCCGGAGTGGAACGACGGCGCGGCGCTGCAGCGCACGCTGGACGATCTGTGGTCGCTGGGCGAGCGCGTGCTCTCGCTTTCCGTGGTGCCCGTCGGTCTAACGCAGTACAACCTCAACAGGCCGATCCGGCTGCTGACGCCGGCCGAGGCCGCGGATGCGATCCGGCTGGTGAACGGTGCGCGCGAACGCTCGTTCGCGGAGCGTGGCACGGGCTGGGCCTACGTCGGCGACGAGATGTTCTTCATTGCCGGCCACGAGATGCCGCCCGCGTCGTATTACGACGACTGGCCGCTCACCGAGAATGGCGTTGGCGCGGTGCGGCGCATTCTGGACGAGTTCGACGCAGGTATCGAAGCGCTGCCGGATGCTCCGGGCCGCCGCATCGCGGTTGTGACCGGGACCCGGATGGCGCCCGTGTTCACACCGCTGATCGAGCGTTACAACGCCGCGCGCGGTGCTGCCGCGACGGTGATCGGCGTAGAGAACGGGATGTTCGGACCGACGGTGAATACGGCGGGCCTGATGCCCGCCGCATCGATGCTCGCAGCGCTCTCAGGGCAGTCTTATGACGCGGTTCTCATATCAGCGGAAGCGCTGAATGACGACGAGCGGTTCATCGATGACATCCCGCTGGACGATGTGCGCGCCGCTCTTGCGCCTGCGGTTGTCGTGCCCGCCTTCGACCTCGTGGACGCGCTGGGCTCGCTGTGAGGCGGGGCAGGCCGGTGGTCGCCGTTGTGGGGCGACCGAACGTGGGGAAGTCCACGTTCTTCAATCGGGTTCTGGGCGAGCGCCGCGCGATCGTGGAGGACACACCGGGCGTGACGCGCGACCGCAACTTCGCGGTCGCCGAGTGGAACGCACGGCAGTTCTATCTGGTGGACACGGGCGGGCTGGAGCCGGACACGCAGAACTTCATGGCGGATGCGATCCGGACGCAGGTCGTTGCAGCGCTCGCGGAGGCCGACGTGATCGTATTCATGGTGGATGGCATGGCGGGTCCGCATCCGTCCGACCATCGTGTTGCCGAGCTCCTGCGCCGCACGAACCTCCCCGTCGTCCTCGCCGTCAACAAGCTGGACCGCATCCCGAACGAGACCGCACAGCACGAGTTCTGGGAGCTGGGTCTCGGCGAGCCGCTTCCCGTCAGCTCGATGGTGGGCCGCGGCTCGGGCGACCTGCTCGACGCGATTGTCGGCAAGCTGCCCCCCGCCGACTCGGATGAGGAAGACCAGGGTCTCCATATCGCGGTGATCGGCAAGCCGAACGTGGGCAAGTCGAGCTTCGTGAACCGGCTCCTGGGCGAGGACCGCATGGTCGTCAGCGATGTGGCGGGCACCACGCGGGACAGCATCGACACACCGATGCGCTATCACGGCCGCGACCTGATCTTCGTCGACACGGCCGGTCTCCGGCGGCAGGCGAAGATCGACGAGAGCCTCGAGTATTACAGCATGCTGCGCACGGAGATCGCCATCGAGCGGGCTGACATCTGCCTGCTGCTCGTCGACGGGTCGGAGGAGACGCATGTGCAGGATCTGCGGATCGCAGGGAAGGCGTGGAAAGCCGGCTGCTCGCTGATCATCATCGTGAACAAGTGGGACCTGGTCGAGAAGGAGACGAACACCGCGGCGGAGTTCGAGAAGAAGCTGCACGAGCGCGTGCCGTCCCTGCGCTGGGTTCCGATGATCTTCGCGTCCGCGCTCACGGGCCAGCGCGTGCACAAGGTGCTGGAGACCATTCTGGAAGTGGCCGAGCAGCGGGACCGCCGCGTGGCGACGCGCGAGGTGAATGAAGTGCTGCGCGAGCTGATCGCGCGTACGCACCCGCCGCACTACCGCGGCATGCCGGTCAAGATGATGTACGCCACGCAGGCCGCAGTCGCGCCGCCGACGTTCGTCATTTTCGTCAATCATCCCAAGGGTGTGCCCGAGCATTACATGCGGTACCTGCAGAACGGATTCCGCGCAGCGTGGAAGTTTGCGGGCACGCCGCTGCGCCTGCGGCTGAAGGGCCGCCGCGAGAAGGAGTCGGAGATCACGCAATGACGTGGCTGCTCGTACTGGCGAGCTATTTCATCGGTGCGATCCCCACCAGCTACATCGTGGCGCGGGCCGTGCGCGGTATCGATCTGCGCGAGCACGGCAGTGGCAATCTAGGCGCGACGAACGCCTACCGCGTACTCGGATGGCGCGCCGCCACCCCGATCTTCATCATCGACATCGCGAAGGGCTGGCTGCCCGTCTTCCTGTTCCCGGATCTGGACGGCAGTGCGGCCTGGGAATGGGCGCTCGCATATGGCGCGGCCGCGATCGTCGGTCACGTCTGGTCCGTCTACGTCGGCATGCGCGGCGGCAAGGGCGTCGCCACGAGCGCCGGGGTCTTTCTGGCACTCGCGCCGAAGCCTATCCTCATTGCGTTGTGCGTGTGGATCGCGCTGGTCTTCCTGACCGGCTACGTCTCACTCGCATCGGTCGTCGCTGCCGCACTGATGCCCGTTCTGGTCTATGTGCTCACAGGCACCGGACCCGTCCTCTGGCTGGCGTGCGGCCTCGCGGCCTTCGTGATCTACGCACACCGCGCGAACCTGCGTCGTCTCGCGCGCGGTGAGGAGCACCGGTTCGGACGAAAGGCACGCACGCCATGATGCAGACCGTCGGAGTCGTTGGCGCGGGCAGCTGGGGCACGGCGCTGGCCAATCTGCTGGCGAAGAAAGGGCACACCGTGAGGATGTGGTCGTACGAGGCGGATGTCGCCGATACGATCAACGGGTCGCACGAGAACACGAAGTACATGAAGGGCATCACGCTGGCGCCGACGCTGAGCGCTTCCACCTCGCTGGAGGAAGTCGTGCGGGGTGCGGACGCGATCCTGTCGGTGAGCCCGGCGCAGCACGTCCGCTCCGTGATGATGCAGGCCTGCGAGTTCATCGGCCCGGACGCGCTGGTCGTGAGTGCGTCGAAGGGGATCGAGACCGGTACGCTGAAAACGATGGCGCACGTGCTGGCGGAGGTGCTGCCGAAAGGTGTCGGCGCGAGCTCCTGCTATCTGTCAGGGCCGAGCTTCGCGCTGGAGGTTGCGCGCGAGCTGCCCACGGCGGTCACGATCGCCGGTCGTGTGCCAGCCGCCGTGGAGCGTGCACAACAGCTCTTCCAGGACTCCTACTTCCGTGTCTACACGAGCGACGATGTCATCGGTATCGAGCTCGGTGGTTCACTCAAGAACGTGATTGCGATCGCGTCCGGTATGGGTGTGGGCCTCGGTCTCGGCCATAACGCCACCGCGGCGCTGATCACGCGCGGGCTCGCGGAGATCTCGCGTCTCGGCATGAAGATGGGAGCGAATCCGCTTACACTCGCGGGTCTGTCCGGGATGGGTGACCTGATACTCACATGTACGGGTGACCTGAGCCGCAACCGTCATGTTGGTGTGGAGCTCGGCAAGGGTCGCTCGATCGAGGACATCCTGGGCGAGATGGTGATGGTGGCGGAGGGTGTGCAGACTGCGCGCGCGGCGTACATGCTGGCGCAGCGAAGCGAGATCGAGATGCCGATCGTGGAAGAGGTCTACGCCGTCCTGTTCGAGGCGCGTACCGCACGCCAGGCGGTGGAGAACCTCATGTTGAGAGAGCCGAAGCCGGAGCTGTGGCAATGAACCAGCCTTCGATCTTCCCCTGGGAGGACGACGCCCGCCAGGACGCGACGGGCGAGCAGGACATGTTCGATGATACGCCGGCCGGTGACTATCACCCGCCCGCGACGCCGGACAGCGCCGCGAAGCAGGATCCGAATGCAGGGCAGGATGCAGCTGCCAAGCCGGCGTCGCAGGCGAGGCCAGCGTCGCTTTCAATGGCGCCAACGGCGGTTGACCTGGCTGCAAACGATGAGATTGGCGCGCCATTCGCCTCCCGCGACCGGTCTCAGCCGCGGGCGAGGATCGCACGGAAGGAGTATTACTCGATCGGCGAGGTGTCCGAGCTGGTCGGACTTCCGGCGCATGTGCTGCGGTACTGGGAAGCACAGTTCCCGGTGCTGAACCCGTCCAAGAACCGCTCCGGCAACCGTGCATACCAGCGCAAGGAAATCCGTCTCATCCTGCTGGTGAAGCAGCTGCTGTACGAAGACAAGTATACGATCGAGGGCGCGAAGGCGCGGCTGGACCAGCTGCGGAAGGGCGGCTCGCTGCCCGCCACGGCGAACGCCGCGCTGGACCGTGAGCTGATCGACATGCTGAGGCAGGATGTTGCCGAGCTCCGGCGCGCGTTGTCGGGATCCGCGAACTGATGCGGATCCTCGTCACCAATGATGACGGCTTCGCGGCGACCGGCATCCATACCCTGGCGGACGCGGCGCGCGCGCTGGGCACGGTGCACGTCGTGGCGCCGGACCGCGAGCAGAGTGCTACCAGCCATTCACTGACGCTGCACCACCCGCTGCGCGTGCGGACCGCACCGGACGGAACGCAGATCGTCGACGGCACGCCGACCGACTGCGTGATGCTGGGTCTCGGCGAGCTGCTCGAGGAGAAGCCGGACTTCGTGCTGTCCGGCGTGAACCACGGCGCCAACATGGGCGACGACGTGCTGTATTCCGGCACGGTGTCGGCCGCGATGGAGGCCACCATGCTCGGGATCCCCGCCATTGCTTTTTCGTACGCAGGCCGTGACGCGGCGAGGATCCCTGAGTGGTCCGAACGGCTCTCGGAGCTGCTGGCGCAGCTGCTCGCCCGGGAGAGCTATCCGTCGGAGACACTGCTCAACGTGAACATCCCGCCGATCGATCCCGCGGACCTCAAGGGTGTGCGCGTGACGACGCTGGGGCGACGCGCATACGTCGGCTCACTGACGCGCGCACTCGACCCGAACGGGCGGGAGTACTTCTGGATCGGCGGCGGCGAGAGCAAGTGGTGGGGCGGGGAAGAGTCCGACTTTCGCGCGGTGCACGACGGCTATATCTCCGTCACGCCGCTGCACCTGGACCTCACCAATTACAAGCTGCTGGAGGAGATCGGGCGTTGGAGTCTGACGCTCTGAACGACCGCCGCTACGAGCGCGCGCGGCGTCAGCTGATCGAGACCATTGGAGACCGCGGGATTCACGATCTCGCGGTGCTCCGCGCGTTCGACATGGTCCCCCGTCACATCTTCCTGCCGGAGGCGGCGCAGCACCGGGCGTACGAGGATGCTCCGATCCCGATCGGGTTCGGGCAGACGGCGTCGCAGCCGTCGCTGCAGGCGCTCTACATGCAGCTGCTCGATCTCCAGCCGACTGACAAGGTGCTGGAGGTCGGAACCGGGACCGGCTTTCAAACGGCGGTGCTGGCGTCGCTCGCGGGACACGTCTACTCCGTCGAGCGGATCCGCGAGCTGTCCACGCGCGCCCGCACCATCATCGACTCGCTCCGCATCTCCAACGTCGCACTGCTTACGGGCGACGGCACGATCGGCTGGTCGAAGTACGCGCCGTTCGACGCCATTCTGGTAGCGGCGGCAGCGCCGGGGGTTCCGGACGCGCTGGTGGAGCAGCTCGCACCGGGCGGCCGCATGCTGATTCCTGTCGGTGACCGGACGGAGCAGAAGCTCAAGCTCGTGCGGAAGACACCCGGCGGTGTTGAAACCGAGGACGTCGCAAACGTGACGTTCGTTCCTCTCATCGGCCGCTTCGGCTGGGCAACATAGCATGATCGACTGGATCAAAGAGGTCGTCTCGTTCATAATGCACATCGACGTCCACCTGGATGGCATCATCCGCCAGTACGGCGCCTGGTCGTATGGCATCCTGGCGCTGATCATCTTCGTCGAGACGGGGCTGGTCATCATGCCGTTCCTGCCCGGCGACTCGCTGTTGTTCGCAGCAGGCGCGTTCGCAGCGAAGGGGAGCTTCAACGTCCTGCTGCTGTTCGTCCTGCTGTGCGCGGCAGCCATCGTCGGTGACAGCGTGAACTACCTGATCGGCAAGCGCGTGGGCAGCAACGCCACGTCGATCCCGGGCATCAAGCTCAAGCACCTCGAGCGGACGCATGCGTTCTACGAGAAGCACGGCGGGAAGACGATCATCATCGCGCGCTTCATGCCGATCATCCGCACGTTCGCACCTTTCGTGGCGGGCGTCGGTGCCATGGACTACCCGCGATTCCTGATGTTCAATGTGGTCGGCGGCGTGCTCTGGGTCGGCCTGCTTCTCTTCGCCGGATACTTCTTCGGACGCATCCCTGCGGTCGAGAACAACTTCACGATCGTGATCATGGTGATCATCGGATTGTCGATCCTGCCGCCGATCGTGGAATACATCCGCCACCGCGGACGAGCGCCGGAAGAATCGTAAGTCTGGCCTGAGGCGAGTCTTGCGCGTATCTTAGCGCAACTCACGACGACGCCTGGACGGAGACGGCCGAACGAATGCAGGGTGAGACGGAAAGCGCGAATCCCCACGCGCCGCTCCCACCGGTCACGACGCGCTGGAGATCTCCGGAATCCAGGCTCGATGATTCGTCGTCTTCACTCGCTCCGCCCTACCTTCCCGGCGCCGAAGCCACCCAGCCCCGGATCAACCCCGCACCCTCCCTCTCAGCCAGACCAAGCCACGAGCCGCGCCCGTCTCACGCGCTCGAGCCGGAGCCTGTCGTGCGCATGTTCGACTCAGAGCCCGCGGAGATCGAGGTTACGCCGGCACTGCCTGCGGAGCCGGTAGCGATACCGGAGCCGCCGTCGTACAGCGAGCTGATGCCGTGGGAGGAATACACGCTGCTCGAAGCGGCCCAGGCGGCTGCGATGCAGGCCGCAGCGGACGAGACCGCATCGCGCGAGGAACCTCCTGTCGATGATGCTGAGCCTGCTGTCGTCGAGCCGGATCGAACCGGTGATGGGCGCGCGCTCGAGGCGTGGGAAGGGTCGCTCGAGGGAGAGGGTGGCGAGGCGGTCCCGGCATGGGGTGACGAGAAGGCCGCGGAGGAGGTCGCGTTCACACCGGCGCCGCGTCTCGACGACGAAGGCGTAATGATCCCCGACGAGATCGCGGAATCAGCCGGCGAAGATGCAAGCTTCCCGCTGGATGCGTTCATCATCCCGCCGCACGCGAAACGTCTGCCAAAGGGCCTGGAGCACGCGGAGGCGGTACAGGGTGAGATTGCGGAAGAGCTCGCGTACCGGCTGGACGCCATGGCGTCCCGCCTGCGAAGCGAAGGCTTCCCCGGTCTGATCGTGCTCGACGCGGACCATCGCCCGGTCGACACACTGCTGGCTGGAGTGCTCGCCGGCTACCTCGCGCACGAGGCGGAGCAGGTCGACGCAGACGGGCCGCAGTAGCCCTCAGTCCTCGCCTTTCCTCGCCGACTCCAGTGCGTCGCGCGGGTCCACCGTTTCACCAGTATGCGTCGCTGCAACCGTCGGCCGGTCTGCGTTCCACGGCGCGAACACCGGCAGCAGCAGTAGTCCCGGAATCCCCGCAGCCAGTGTGATCAGGAAGAACGACGGCCATCCCGTCGCATCGGCAATGCCGCCCGCAGGCGCGACGATGATGTCGCGACTGGCCGCCATGAGACTCGACAGCAGCGCGAACTGCGTCGCAGAGAACCGCACGCTGCACATGCTCATGAGGAACGCGAGGAAGCCGGCAGTGACGAGACCCGTGCAGAAGTTTTCGACGAGCATGGTGCTCACCAGGAACGGGTAGCTCTTCCCGATGACTGAGAGGAAGTAATACATCAGGTTGCTGACCGCCTGGAGCCCGCCGAAGACCCACAGCGAGCGGTTGATGCCGATGCGCCCCGCAATCGCACCGCCCACCAGTGCCCCGACGATCGTTGCACCAAGCCCCAGACCTCCTGCAATTGCACCGATGTCCGTCTGCGAGAAACCGGTGTCGAGCAGAAACGGCGTCGCCATGTTCTGGGCGAGGCTGTCCGAGAGCTTGTAGAGGATGATGAAGAGCAGAACGGCGAAACCCTTGCCGACGCCCGCGCGTGTGAAGAACTCCGCGAACGGCAGGTAGACGGCGTCCCGGAAGCTGCGCGGCGGCGACTCATACATCTTCGGCTCCGGCGCCATGAAGCTGCCGATGATGCCGATGAGCATCAGGCCGGAGAGTACGAGATACGTGGCGGGCCATGCGATGCGGTCCGCGAGAATGAAGGCGACGGAGCCTGCGACGATCAGCGCGATTCTGTAGCCGACGACGTAGATCGCGGCGCCACCGGCCATTTCGCGCTCGTCGAGCACATCCGCGCGGTAGGCATCGATCGCCACGTCCTGCGTGGCGCTGAAGAATGCGATCATCAGGGCATTGAACGCGAGCAGCTGGAGACCGCGCTCCGGATCGCGCATAGACATCCAGCCGATCATCAGCATGAGCATGACCTGCGCGATCAGGATCCATCCGCGACGGCGCCCCAGGAGCGGGGGTATGAAGCGGTCGATGAAGGGTGCCCAGATGAACTTCAGGGAGTAGGGCAGGCCGACGAGGCTGAACAGTCCGATCGTGGTGAGGTCGACATTCTCGATGGTCATCCAGGCCTGGAGGGTGCGACTGGTCAGGAACAGCGGCAGGCCGGAGGAGAAGCCGAGAATGAGGAGCGCAGCCATCTTGGGCTGGCCGAAGAGCCTGTGCGGCGACAGGGGCCGCGAGCGGGGTCCGGCGGTGTCCTGAGTCATGGTCTCCCAAGGGGCAAAGTCGGTGCCGGACAGGCCCGCGGTGATTGCCACGAACCCGTTTTCAGCCTAGAATCCACGGTTATGAGGCGCTCTTCGTCCGTCCGTCCGGTGCAGCGCATGGTGGCGCTGTTCCTGTCGGTCCTGCTGCTCGGCGGGATCGCCACGGACGCGTTCGGCCTCGATCCCTGCCAGCATCATAGCCTCTCGGCCGCCGCTCACGATACAGCCTCGGCCCCCGCGCAGCCGTCAGCGGGCACGCCGTCGCCTCATGCGGGTCATGACGGCCACGCCGCGCCGTCCGGTGACGGAGCCACGCACGACGGCGGTCACGCGGACATCTGCACGTGCCTCGGCACCTGTTCGATCGCTGCGGCCGTCCCCGTCCCGCATGCCGACGCACTGGCCGACGGCAGCACGCACGTCACCGTGGTGCCGCATGCTCCGGCAGCATCGGGCGCGCCGGCATCGCTCCAGCTGGACCTCCTGCCGTACGGCATCGCTCCTCCAGCAGCACCGTCTTCGATCCAGGGCTGAACCTGAACGAATGACGGACCCGCGTGCCTGTGCACATCGCGCCGGGCGCGGCCGCATGCATGGAGATCTTGAATGTCGGGCAAATCGAAATATCTGCGCGCTCTGCGTGCAGCGTTCGTAGTCGTGGGTACGGCGCTCATGGTGGCGACGCCGCGGGATCTGAACGCACAGGGTGCCGCTCTCCGCGGTGTCGTCCAGGACACGTCGGGCGCGCCGGTAGCAGGCGCCACGGTCACTGTGGAAGGGACCCGGCTCAGCGTGGTCACCGGTGACGACGGCCGCTATCGCGTCAGCGGCCTGAGTGAACGCCGCTACGGCGTGAGCGTGGAGCGGATTGGTTACACCGCGGCTCGCGTCGCACAGGATGCCGTGTCCGCATCGACTGACGCTGCGGCGTTTACCATCACCCTGGTGCCGAGCGCCGTCGATCTGGGCGCGGTAACCGTCATCGGCAGCGGGCGCGCAACGGCAGAGCTCCGGGAACAGCTCAGGGACAACCCGGGCTCCGTGGCGATGATCGAGCCGCGGGAGCTGCGGGCCACGCGCCAGGCCAATCTGCCGGACATACTGCGCTACACGCCGGGCGTCTTCGCGCAGCCGCGGTTCGGCGCCGCGGACGAAACGCAGCTCTCGGTGCGGGGCAGTGGTCTGCGCAACAACTTCCATCTGCGCGGCATCAACCTGCTGATCAACGGGATGCCGTACCGGAACGCGGACGGGTTCACGGACTTCGAGTCGATCGAGCTGCTCACTGCGCAGAGCGTCCAGGTCTACAAGGCCGCATCCGCGTTCCGCTTCGGCGGCTCCACACTCGGCGGCGCGGTGGACATCGAGACCCGCACGGGTTACAACGCGGATGCGCTGAGTGTGAACGCGCAGGGCGGCGCCTACGGGTTCTTCAAGGGCCAGGTGTCCTCCGGCGGCGTGCAGGGACCGTTCGACTACTACGCCAGCTACGCGCGCACCCAGATGGACGGCTACCGCGCGTGGTCCGCACAGCAGCGCGACCGGGTCAACCTGCATGCGGGCTGGCTGGTCTCGCCGAACGTGGATGCGCGGGCGTTCTACCTGTTCGCCGACATCTCCGAGGAGCTACCCGGGTCGCTGACCGCAGAAGAGCTGGCGGCGAATCCGCGCGCGGCAGTCGCCGGCAACGTGGCGAACCGACACGGCCGGGACTACACGCTGCACCACCTGGGTGTGCAGCTCCGGGCTCAGCTGAGCAAGACACAACGCATCGAGGTTGCGCCGTACATCCAGTATCGGGATATCGTCCACCCGATCTTCCGCGTCATCGACCAGATCAGCCGCGACGCGGGGACGGAGGTGCGCTACGAGAACACCGGCGCCCTGGGATCACGCCAGAACCGGCTGAGCGTGGGCGTGCAGTACGCGTTCGGCAACGTGGACAACCGCAACTTCGACAACATCGCCGGGGAAGAGGGGGAGCGGCGGAAGGATCAACTCGATGAGGCAGGCACGCTGGCGCTCTACCTCGAGGACCGCTTCTACGCCACGCCGCGGCTCAGCACCGTGCTCGGCCTGCGCTGGGCCTCTTCGCTGCGCTCCGTCGACGACCACTTCCTCTCGGACGGGGACCAGACAGGACGCAGGCGGTTCGAGGCGTTCACGCCGCGCGCCGGGTTGCTGTACGAGCTGCCATCCGTGAACGGCCAGATCTATGCGAATGCCAGCCGCACGTTCGAGCCGCCGCTGCTGCTGGAGCTCAACAGCCTGGCGACACCAGGGTTCGTGGACGTGCGCGCGCAGGATGCGCGGCAGCTCGAGGTCGGCACGCGCGGCAACGCACACGGATGGAACTGGGACGCGGCCGTCTACCACATCACGGTGAGGGACGAAATCCTCAACGAGAACGTGCAGCCGTTCCCGGATGCGCCCTTCACGGTGCCCACGTATCGTAACGCGGAGCGCACGCGCCACCGCGGCATCGAGCTCGGCGTTCAGCGGCAGCTCGGCTCCGGACTGCTCACGGATGCGGCGGGCGGGGACATTCTGACCGGCCGACTGGCGTATACGCGCAGCGATTTCCGGTTCATGCGGGACTCCGCCTACGCGGGCAACAAGCTCCCCGGTGCGCCGGACCACACACTGGACGCGGAGCTCACCTACAGACACCCGACCGGGCTGATCCTGCGGCCCAATGTGCAGTGGGTCACCGGCGACTACTGGGTGAACAGCGCGAACACAGTCAACAACAATGGCTGGCTCGTATTCTCAGGCAGAGCGGAAATGCTGATTCCGACACTACAGGCAAAGCTGTTCGTCGAGGCCCGCAACATCACGGACCGGGTGTATGCCGCCGCGGTCACCGTCGATGACGCAGCGGGCCGTTCCTTCCTGCCGGCGGATCGCCGGTCGATCTACGCGGGGGTGCAATGGCAGCACTGACACTCGTTCCCACCGCGGGCCGGCTGTTCCGGCTCGCGGGGCTCCTAACGCTGTGCACGCTGGCCGTTCTCGCCATTGCATCGCCCGCCAGCGCGCACACGCGTCTGCTGTCCTCCACGCCCGCCGCAGATACCATACTCCGTCCGGGCGTGCACATACCCGTACGTCTGGTGTTCAGTGAGCCGATCGAGGCATCGCTCGCCACCATCACGATCACCGGACCGGACGGCGTGGCGAGGCAGCTGCGCGTGCGTGCGGACGGCCGTGACGTGCACGCGGCGCTGTCCGACTGGCTCAGCGGCGGGGCAGGGAAATACAGCGTGGTGTGGCACGTGGTGTCAGCCGACGGTCATCCCGTCGACGGCTCGTTCGCATTCACTGTGGAGGGAGACACGGCCACCGCCGATTCCGCGGCGACTCCGGCGCTGACGCCACCGGTCTCAGGTGCGACGGTGGACTCCGCACGGGACGCGGCTCAGGTAGAGCATGAGCGCCTCGAGGCGTGGCCCGAGGTACCGGTGCTGCCTGCCATGCTGCGTGCGGCTGCCGCTTTCTTCATCCTCGCGACCGCGGGCCTGCTCGCATTCATCGGCTGGCGCACGGACGAAGAGCGCCGCCGCGACACGCACGGCCTGCTGACCTGGCTCGCCGCGGGCGCGTTCCTGCTGTCGGCGGCGCACGCAGTGGCGTGGTCCTTCTATGCGACGGGGGACGCGCCGGGGTCGAGTATGCGCGCACTCGGGACGGCCGCGGCGCGCGCGGAGATCGCGCGCGTCGTGTTCACGCTGATCGCACTCGCGTGCGTGGTCATCACCCGCCGGATCGCGTGGGCGACGGCGTTCGCGTGGCTCGCTCTCTTTGCCACCGTTGCGATCGGCCATGCAGCGGCGATCCATCCGCTGCTCCTGCTGCCGCTCAAGGCCGTCCACCTTGCCGCCGCCGCCATGTGGCTCGGCGGGCTGCTGGTGCTGCTGCGCCGGACGCCGCCTCACGTCGAGGCCACGGTCATCGCGGATACTGCGCTGCGCGTGTCCACCGTCGCATTGATCGGTGTGGTCCTGCTCGCGGCCTCCGGCGTGGCGCAGTCCCTCGTTCTGCTCACGCCCGGGCAGATCCTCACGACGAAATACGGTGTGCTGTCCCTTGCGAAGGCGGGCGTGCTCGTGGTGCTGATTGCGATGGGCGCGATCAACAAGTTCCGGAACCTGCCCGCCGTACTGCGAGGCGAGGCGGTGGACCGGCTGCGGCGGACGGTGGTCCTCGAGGTCGTCGTAATCGTACTGGCGTTCCTGCTCGCGGGCGCGCTCGCATACACGTCGCCGCCGGAAAGCCCGGCCGCTGCTGACTCTCTCCAGTCGATGGTAATGCCATGAGTGAACGTATCCGTCGCATGCTTCCTCCCGGGCTGCTGCTCGCGCTGATGGCGGTTGCAGCATCACAGGTACTGGCTCATGCAGTGGTTTATCCGGCGGCTGCAAAACCCGGCGCGTACGAACGTTACGTGCTGCGCGTTCCGAACGAGCGCGACATCGCGACGACGCGCGTCGAGATCCGGTTTCCGGCGAATGTCACTGTGGTCTCGTTCGGTGACGTGGAAGGCTGGGCGCTCGAAGTGCAGAAGGATTCCGCGCAGCGCATCATCGGCGCGTCATGGACCGGTACGCTCGCGCCCGCGCGGTTCGTCGAGTTTCCATTCATTGCCGTGAATCCGCGTGAGGCCGCACAGATCACGTGGCCGGCATATCAGACGTATGCGGACGGCGAGCGCGTCGAGTGGACCGGCGCGCCCGGGTCGGACAAGCCGGCGTCCGTGACTGCTGTCGGCGACGCGTCTGCTGCCACGAACGGCTCGGATACGGCTTCTGATGCGACAGAAGACACGGACAGCGGCAACCCGGCGAAGCTGCCGCTGTTCGTGTCGCTCGGTGCGCTGGCAATCGCGCTCCTGGCGATGGTGCTCGCCCTGGGAGCGCGCGGCCGCGACCGTTAGTGCATGAACAGCTCGCCGTTCAGGATGTAGCCCGGGGAGCTGCCGCTGGAGACCAGCGTATTTTCGAACCTGATGACTCCGGATCCCAGGTTGAACGTCACGCCGGTGCACGACGGATGGTTGGCGTCTCCTACCGGGAGGCACAAATAGGTAATCGTCCTCGTGGGATCGCTGAGGTGGAAGGACACCGCGAGCAGCTCGCCGGTCAGACCGTTGTAGTTCACTGCAAGGGACTCGAAGTAAGACCCGTTACCGTACGGATACTGCTCGAACCACACGGCCGAAACCTGTCCACCGGACGGGTCGCCAGGAGGATTGAATGATCCCGGGCAGAACCTTCCCTCGACGGTCGGCGGCGCGTTTGCGACCGACGCAAAGCCGAATCCCCTGTCACACTGGAACTGGATCGTGATGTCGAAGTCCTTCTGAGCCGTCTGCGGCGGGTTCGAGCTGTCGGTCACCCGGACCGTCCAACGTGCTGACCCCTCGGATACGGGTGTCCCGCTGAGCAGGCCGGTGGTCGGATCGAGCGTCCACCCAGCCTGCGGACCGGCCACCATGCTCCACGTGTACGGCAGTGATCCGCCCGCGGCGGAGAACGTGGCGGTGTAAGGCAGGTTCGTCGTGGCGTCGGGAAGCGGTGATGTCGTCACAATGGACAGAGGGGGAGCTGCCGCGGTCACTGTAAGTGTAGCAACGTTGCTGGCGACAGGTGTGCCCACACCGTTGGTGGCGATAACGCGGTACTTGTTACCGTCCACGGAAAGCGTATTTGGCAGGCTGATGGTCGCTGCGGTCGCACCAGGAATGTCGTTCCACAGGGCGCTGCCGGCTGCGCTTACCTGCCACTGCAGCGTGGGTGTCGGTATGCCTGTCACTGTGACCGTCATCTGCGCATTCTGATCCTCGATAATCACGACGTCCTGCGGATGCTGCGTGAAGACCGGCGCGACCGGTACGGTGACGGTCAGCGTGGCTGTATTGCTCACAACAGAGCCGGACGCGTTCGTGGCGACGGCGCGGAACATCCTGCCGTCGTCGGCGCCGCTGGTGGCAGCCGTCGTGTAGGCATTGCCGGTGGCACCGGGAATGCTGGTGAACGCCGCGCCCGTGCTCACCTGCCACTGGAGAGTCGGTGCGGGCACGCCGCTGGCCGCTGCGGTGAAGGTTGCGGTAGCGGGCGCGAGGATATTCTGATCGTCCGGCTGTGTAGTGAATGCCGGAGCGACCGGTGCGGGAGTAACCGTCAGGAGGGCCGGGTTGCTCGTTACCGAGCCGACGGCATTGGTCACGACGACCCGGAACTGCAGGCCGCTGGCGGCGAGTGTCACCACGCCTCGGATGAGCGTCGGGCTCGTCTCCGAAGCAAGGTTGGTGAACGACGTGCCGCCGTCGATGCTCCACTGCCACTGGTATGTGAGCGACGTTCCGGTCGCGGTAACGGAGAAGGTGGCGTCGCTGCCGGCGGTGACGACCTGCGCCACGGGGTGCGCGGTGATCACGGGTGCTACGGCCGCGGATGTTACACTCAGCATTGCCGAGGCGCTCGTATCGGCATTGTTCGCACCGATGGCGATCACCCTGAAGAGTTTGCCGTGATCCGCGAGAACCGTTGCCGGCGTCGTGTAGCCTGGACTCGAGGCGCCCGCTATATCCACGAAGGGAGCGGCGAGGCCCGTCCTGGACTGCCATTTGTACGAAGTGGCGTTGCTGGCTGTCACGGCGAACGTTGCCGTCGCCCCGGCGACCACGCTCTGGTCAGCGGGTTCGACGGTGATTACGGCATCGGCGGTGGTGGTGGGGCTGTCCGTGCACGTGGCAAGGCCTGCAACGAGCAGGCACGCGGATAGACACACGAACGGCCGGCGGCGGCGCATCAGTCTTTGCATGGGAATCCGGATCCTGGAGGTTCGGCCCATCCGATGAAGCCCGCACGTACGGTGTGCCGAACGGCAATCTATGCCGCGGTTCGGCGGGCGGACAAGCTGACCATGCGCCGACCTCGAAAGAGGTGAGGCCGCGTGTTACATTGATGGCTCGAGCGCCCGTAGCTCAGGTGGATAGAGCATCGGTTTCCTAAACCGAGGGCCGCTGGTTCGAATCCAGCCGGGCGCATTTCCAGGGTGGTTCTGCCGGCCTCAACGCTCTGCCAGGGCCGACTTTACGGCATCCGGAATTCCCACAGGCTTCAGCGAATCACGGTCGACGGCGACCAGGACATAGCGGCCGGTGGCCGTCGGCATGGACTCTCCCACGCGGCCCGCGCGGAATGTGAGCTCGAGGGATGTGCGGCCAACCCTGCTGACCCGCACGCCGATCTCCAGCTCCTCATCGAGGAACACGGGTTGAAAGAAGTCGCACTCGATGTGGCGGCGGACGAGCCACAGGCGATGGGTTTCCGAGAGTGTCCGAACCGGCAGTCCCGAGGTGCGGAACAGCTCGGATTCCGCGAGCTCGAAGAACCGCAGATACATCCCGAAGCAGACGATCCCGGCGGCATCCACGTCGCTCCAGCGCACCCGCTCCCGCACGACATACTCGCCTGACGTCCCGGCCATGATTCCTCCCGCGGAGATGCGTCCTGCTCATGCGCACGATATCATGCACGCGCGCGGCAGCACAATGCAGCGCGGGCCGCACAGACCCCCATCAGAGTGAGGAGCGTTGCGTGAAGCACAGCACTTCAGGAACGCTGTTCGCCGTCGCATTCGTCCTGGCCTTCTGCTGGGCGACGGGGACAGCGCACGCGCAGGCGCGGCAGACACGGAACGTCGTCCTGGTGACGATCGACGGCCTGCGCTGGCAGGAGCTGTTCGCCGGCGCCGACTCGGCGCTGATCCGGGATCGGCGCTTCACACCGGACACCGCAGACGCAGTCAGGCGATTCTGGCGGCCGGACCCGGTCGCCCGCCGCGATGCACTGATGCCGTTCGTCTGGAGCACACTCGTCACACGGGGTCAGATCTACGGCGACCGCAGGACGGGGAGCTACGTCGACGTCACCAACCGCCACCGCTTCTCCTACCCGGGGTACAACGAGATTCTCACCGGCTTCGCAGACCCGCGCATCAACAGCAACAACAAGATCCCCAACCCTAACAGGACGATCCTCGAGGCGGTCAACGATCTCACGGGCTTCAAGGGCCGGGTGGCGATGTTCGGTTCGTGGGATGTGTTCCCGTTCATCATCAACGAAGCGCGCAGCGGTGTGCCCGTGAACGCGGGCTACGATACGGCCGCGGGCAACATCAGTGAGCGGGAGTCCTGGCTCAATGCGCTGGAGGCGCAGACGCCTGTGCTCTGGCCGGCCGTGCGCCTCGACGTGTTTACCCACCAGTTCGCGCTCGAGTACATGCGGCGCGAGCACCCGCGGCTCATTCACATCGCATACGGCGAAGCGGACGATTTCGCACATGATGGGCGGTTCGACCACTACCTCGATGCCGTCCATCGCACGGACGCATTCCTGCGCGACCTCTGGACGTTCATCGAGAGCCAGCCATCCTATCGCGGCTCGACGACGGTGATCATCGTGGGCGACCACGGTCGGGGTAACGGCGATCAGTGGGTCGGTCACGGCGTCGGCTACGAAGGCTCGCAGCACATCTGGCTCATGGCGATCGGGCCGGACACGCCCGCGCGCGGCGCCGCTGCGACCGCGCAGCCGCTGTATCAGAACCAGGTCGCGGCGACGATTGCGCGCCTGCTCGGCGTGGAATACGCCAGTGATCATCCGATCGGCCAGGCCGTGGACGCGGTCCTGGGCCCTGCCCGCTGACGCCATCGATCGCGCGTTCTGACATGTCGACCACAAAGGCCGTGATTCTTGCCCGCGGACTCGGCACGCGCATGCGCCGCGCTTTCGCCGGAGACCGGGATCAGTTTGCGGAAGCGGGCCTGAAGGGAATGATCGATGTCGGCAGGCCGTTCCTCGATTACGTGATCAGCGCTCTGGCCGACGCCGGCATCCTTGACGTGTGCCTCGTCATCGGGCCCGAGCACGCAGCGGTTCACGAGTACTACGGTGCGATGACGACGCGACGCGTGCGGATCAATTTCGCCACGCAGGCCGAGCCGCTCGGGACGGCGGACGCGCTCCTGGCCGCCGAGTCGTTCGCGGCCGGCAACCATGTCCTCGTCCTCAATTCCGACAACTACTATAAAGTGCACACGCTGCGCGCACTGCGGGAGTTGAACGGGCCGGGCGCCGCTGTCTTCGAGCGGGATGCGCTCATCCGCGGCAGCAACATCAGCGCGGACCGCATCGCGAGCTATGCCGTCGTCGAGTTTTCGGCGGACGGCGTGCTGGAGAGGATCGTCGAAAAGCCCGGGACCGACGCCATTGCAGCACTGCCCGATCCGGCATATGTGAGCATGAACAGCTGGTCCATGCCGCCGGAAATCTTCGACGCCTGCCGCGCAATCACGCCATCGCCACGCGGCGAGCTCGAGATCCAGTCCGCCGTGCAGTACGCGATCGACACACTGGGGGTCCGATTCCACGTGCTCACCTTCCACGACGGCGTGCTCGATCTCACGCAGCGCTCCGACATCCCCGCCGTCACCGCCGCACTGGAAGGCTTCACTCCCGTGCTCTGAATCTCCCGACGCCTACGGTGGCGAACTGCCCCCGGCACGCCTCGCGGCACCGTTTTGGGAGCGATTGGCTACCGTAGGCGTCGCCAGGATTGCCCCGGTAAATTGAAACACCGCGTCGGGGGCAGTTAACCCGCCCTCAGTAGCTCGCCTGGCGGCGAGAGCCGGAATCTCGATCCACCACAATTGGCATTTGGCCTTTGGCCCTGGCCTTCGCCCTCTTACCTGGGTAACGCCGGCAACGCCACCCCCGGGTTGTAATGCGCGAACACCGTCCGCGCGATACTGCCGATCACCAGGTGCGCGGCGTTGTCGACTGCGTAGGATGTATCGGCGTTGCCTTTCGTCATCACGCACAATGCGAGCGGCGCGGCGGGTGAGAACATCACGCCGCAGTCGATTCGAGAATCCTCGCCGGTGCCGGTCTTGTTCGCGACGCGAGTATTGCCCGGCAACCAGCGCGTCATCATCGCGTCGTCCTGGTTGGCCGCGAGCATGCGCATCGCCAGGGAATCCATGGCGGGCGACACGGCGCGACCGGCGCTCAGCAGCGCGAACAGCTCCACCATCTCGTTCGGCGTGGTCACCCCGAGGCCGTACAGCCTCGAGGAGTCCGGCGCGATCGATGTCTCGCGGCGGAACGTCTTCGAGTGGATCTTCGTGTGCGGCAGCCCCAGCGCTTCCATCTTCACGCCCACCGTGCGGGCGTCGATCTTGTCGAGCAGCAGGTTCGTCGCGGTGTTGTCCGACAATGTGATCATGAGCCAGGCCAGGTCCGCCATCGTGGGCAGGGTGCCGGACGACATGAAGCGCAGCACACCCGTTCCCCCAACCTTGTCACGGTCGATAAGACCGGTCCGCTCCTCCAGCCGCACACGCCCCTTCTGAACCTCGTCCAGCAGCGCCACCAGCAGCGACACCTTGATAGTGGATTGGGTCGGGAACGTCTCGTCGCCCCGGATTGAAAGCGATTCCCCCGTCGCAAGGTTCCGGACGCTCACACCAACCGTCCCCTGGTGTGCATCCACCAGCCGCATGATCGACGCTCTCAGCCGCGCGGTGTCCGCCGTCGCATTGAACGCGTTCGGCTGTAAAGGCGTCGGTCCGGACACGGCCAGCAGGGTTGCCGTCAGCAGGGTTGTGAGCATTCGCCGCTCCAGGGTTCATGGCTGTCAGGGCTTCACTGCTCACGATATCAAGCCAGCCCGCCGACCGCACGGCCCATTGTCAAGAACATCCTCTTGATAATCCGGAGCAGACCGGTCATCTTGGAATCATGAGAGACTCGAAAGCCGCGGAACCCCGTCGCCAGCAGACTCCGGCACCCTCGATCGAGGCGCCCGGTCTGTCGCGGAGCCAGGTGCAGGTGCTGGAAGCGCTGAAGCGGGGCGGTGACAGCACGATTCCGGACCTGGCCACGCGGGTAGGCCTGAACGTGGAGACGGTGCGCCACCATCTGCGGGCGCTGGAGAGCCACGGCTACGCGTTCCGCCGGGGTACTCGGATCCGGCGGGCGGGGCGTCCCGAGATCGTTTACGGTCTCACGGCGGCCGCCGAGAACCTGTTTCCCCGCCGGGAGGGGGAAGTGCTTCGGGCGCTCGCGCAGTACCTGAAGTCGAGCGGCACCGAAGGGGTGCTGGAAGAGTTCTTCGACAGCTATATCGGCGCGCGTCGCGCGGCGGCGCATGCGCGCGTGGAGGGGCTGACCGGGGATGCGCGCGTAGCGGAGGTGGCTGCGATCCTGTCCGAGCTAGGCTTCATGGCGTCCTCGACGCCGACCGGAGCGGTCGAGGCGGTCGAAGCGAAGGACGCGCCGATGCTCCACCTGTGTCACTGCCCGCTGCGCGACCTGGTGGACGTGAGCCGCGTGCCGTGCCGCGCGGAGCTGGGGTTCATTCGCGAGCTGCTGGGCGAGCCGCTTACCAGGCTGGCCTACATTCCGGCAGGCGACCGTTCCTGCTCGTACCGCATTCCCGCGTGAGTGCCGCCGTGAGTGCCGCAGCGAAGGCCCCGCCTGGAACGCTGCCCGGCAGCCATTTTGCTGCGGCCCTCGTTTTTCTGCTGATCGGCATCACATCGCTGGTGGTGCACGCGCATGAGCTCGCCGCTGCTTCCTATCTCGACCCTCGCCTTACTGCAACCACGCACCTGTTCACGCTGGGCTGGATCACGACGTCGATCATGGGCGCGCTGTACCAGTTCCTCCCGGTCGCACTGGGTCAGCCGATCCGCTCCGTCCGGCTGGCATATGCGACGCTGATTCTGTACGTGCCGGGATTGCTGCTCTTCGTCACGGGTCTCGGCACGGGCCACCCGCTGCTGATGCTTCCGGGCGCGGCCCTGTTCGGGACCGGTGTGCTGCTGTTCATCGGCAACATGTGCGCGACGCTGCATCGCGCGACGAAGCGCGACGTGACGTGGTACGCGCTCGCCTGCGCCGTCTTCTTCCTGACGGTCACGCTGGTGCTCGGGCTCGCGCTCGCCGGCAACCTGCGCTGGGGCTATCTCGGGGCAAACCGGATGACTGCGCTGGGCGTGCACATGCACGTCGCGCTGGCGGGCTGGGTCCTGCTCGTGATGGTGGGCGTCGCGCACCGGCTGCTGCCGATGTTCCTGCTGAGCCACGGTGCAAAGGATCACTTCGCAAAGGCTGCTGTTGCCCTGATCGCGACCGGCGCCGCACTGCTTGCGTTCGTGCATCACGGTCCGCCGCTGGTCGGCCGCTGGCTGCCCGCACTCCTGATTGCCCTCGGCTGCATCGCGTTCCTGCTGCAGGCGCGGTCCTTCTACCGCCACCGTCACCGACGCGCGCTCGATCCCGGCATGCGGCTCGCCGCCGGGGCGCTCGGCATTCTCGCCCTCGCGCTGATCTTCGCGTGGCCGGTGATCGTCAGTGGTGCCAACGCCAACATCGCCGTCGCATACATCATGACGGTGCTGCTGGCGATCTCGCTGTTCGTCGCGGCGCACTACTTCAAGATCGTGCCGTTCCTCGTGTGGTATCACCGCTTCGGCCCGCTGGCCGGGAAGCGGCCGGTGCCACGCGTGAACGAGCTCTATTCCGTGCGTACCGCGTTTGCCGCGGCGGGGCTGCTGGCCACGGGCGCACTGACGCTCATTGTCGGCGTACCGCACGCCAGCGCACCGGTCGCACGCGCGGGCGCCCTGCTCATGCTCGCCGGCGCGGCGACGGAGTCCACGCAGATGTTCATGCTATGGAGAATGCGACCATGAACCTGATCCTCGAGGGCGAAGTGCGCGAGGCACTGCGCACGGTGATCGATCCGGAGATCGGCCTGAATATCGTTACGCTCGGTCTCGTCTATGATGTAACGGCAGACGACGGCAGCGTAGCGATCACCTACACACTGACCACGCACGGCTGTCCGATGGAGGAATACATAACGAACGCCATCGTGCAGGCGGTGGGGCAGGTTCCCGGCGTGGTGGACGTGCAGCCGATCCTGGTGTGGGAGCCGGCCTGGTCGCCGGCGGCAATTCAGGAGAGTGCCTGGTGATCCGAGCCAGTGACCGCGTGTCGGCCGTGCTTGCGGCGAACGAATCGCTCATCGACGTGTTCACCTCGCTGTCACCCATATTCGAGCGGCTGCGCAATCCCGCGATGCGCAAAGTGATGACCCGCCTGGTCACGGTCGAGCAGGCCGCGCGCATGGGTGGTGTGGAGATCGATACGCTGCTCGACCGTTTGAATGGTCATGCGACGGCGGACACGCCTTCGACAACGCCGGACTCTTCGGTCGGAATCCATGTTGATGCGACTCACTCCGACGACACCTCGAGCGGAGTCCGGCCCGCTGCGCTCGCGCGTATCTCCCCGGACATGATCGTCACGGCGGACGTACGCGAGGAGCTGCGCGCGGGGCGTGAGCCGTTCAGCATCATCATGGCGGCGCGCGCGACCGTGAAGCCCGGCGGAGCGCTGTGTGTCCGCGCGACGTTCGAGCCGGTGCCGCTGTACGCGGTGATGCAGAAGCAGCACCTGGCACACTGGACCGAACGGCGCGCCGAAGACGACTGGGTTGTCTGGTTCTATGCAGATACGCGGTCGCCTGAAGCATCTGCTTCGGCTGCCCCGGACGCAGTTTCAACGCTGGGAGATGGGACATCGAACGACAATGACGACGGCGTGGTCGTGCTGGACGTGCGCGGCCTCGAGCCGCCGGAGCCGATGATCCGGACCCTGGCCGCGCTCGAGGAGCTGCCTGCAGGCGGGACCCTCGTTCAGATCAACATCCGCGTACCGAAGTTCCTCCTGCCACTGCTCGAGGAGCGCGGCTTTTCCTACGACATCCGTGAGCAGGGCGACGTCGTCCGGCTCTTCATCAGCCGCATCGCGGCAACCTGAAAGGAAGCTATCGTGATGAATACAGAACAGCGCGTCCTCGATGTGCGCGTCATCCCGCCCCGGGAAAAGCACCCGACGATCTTCGACACGTTCAAGTCGCTGTCGGCCGGCGAGGCGTTCGTGCTGGTGAATGACCATGACCCGAAGCCGCTGCGCTATCAGTTCGAGTACGAGCACGCCGGCAAATTCGGCTGGGACTACCTGGAGCAGGGCCCGTCCGTGTGGCGGGTGCAGATCAGCCGGACCGCCGACTGATGCAACTGGGGTTGAGCTCGGCAGCGGCACCGGGCGCCTCCGTAGCCGAGCTGGTGAGCGCGTGCAGCGCCCGTGGGCTGTCGGCGCTCGAGATCGTCGTGGGACATGAGGACGTTTATCAGCTCGCACGCGAAATCGTGGCGTCTCTCGATCATGGCGTCCGCATTTCCGGTCTGCTCAGTCATGACTCTGACGATGCTCCGTCTCTGTCGGCGCTCGCCCGTGTCACTGCCACACCGGTCATCGTTGCTGACGCGTGCGAGCTGAGCGAGCGGATCGAACGCGTTCGGGCAATTACCTCCCGAGGCGGTGAGGCTCTCGTCCTCGTACGCGGTCCGGTCGAGAAGTGGCTGGAAACAGTGATAGCCACGCAGGTGAGGTTCGCGTGGCAGGTCGATGCCACCTGCGCGCATCCCGCGGATGACGCGACCCGCATTCTTGGGCGCGCAGGCATCGAATACGTAAGGCTGGTCGGTGGCGGCCCCGAGTCGGCCATGCAGGAGGGGAAGGGCATCGGCGCGCTGATGCGCACTCTCACCGTCGCCTGCTATGATGCGCCGCTCATTCTCACCCCCAGCTCACCGTCGTATCGCGTTGCATGGGCCGCGTGGCTCGGGCGGCGCGGCGGCTGGGGCTGCGGCAGCAAGGCCGGCAATCAGGCAGTCATTCCCATTCACAGCGGAAGTGCGTAAATGCCGACAATGACAGATGTGGATGTCCGACCGGTCCCGCCGAAGGACCGCTATGACATGATCATGGGCGCCTACGAGGCGCTTGCCGTAGGAGAGTCGATGCAGCTTACCGTCGATCACGATCCGCAGTGCATGTACTACACACTGCGCGCGACCCGCGGCGACACCGGCTTCACGTTCGACTACCTGGAGCAGGGCCCCGAGACCTGGCGCGTCATCGTCACCCGCGCCGAGCCTGATCCAGACGATCAGTCCTTGTAGGGATCGAACTCGTTCTCGCCCGCCATCACGACGATGAGCGGGCGGAGCGTGTGCAGGACGCGGATGGTGTCGCCCTGCGCCGCGAGCACGGCGGGGAGGCGGCGGTAGGCATGCGGGCTTTCGTCCAGGCCGCCGCCGCGCAGGATCACGCCTTTACGCTCTACCCAGTCCCGCATCATCCCGGGCGACACCCTGCCCGGACGCACCAGTGTGCGTTTGCGGCCCCAGCCCTTGTACTTGCCACCCGCTTCGGTGCGGCTCATCACGCGACCGGCACCGTGCACCGTCGAATACATCGCGCGCTGCTGCAGATCCGAGGTTTCTTCGGATGAATCGACTGTTCCTTCGACGATGACGGCGTCGTCTCCCATGCTGCCACCGATGAACCCCTTCTGACCTGGGAACGCCGGCGTTGCACCCTTCCGGATTACGATGAGGTCCTCACCGTCATGCTGCTCGCGCCACGCGAAATTGTGGTGATTGTGAACGAGCTCCTGCTCGGTACCGCCGAGGATGGAAACCACTTTGCGCGCGACCCATTCGCGCCCTGCATACGCGTAGTCGCCGGCGAGGTTCATGAGGGTCCAGTAGTCATGACCGATCGGTGCGTCGAGCGGCAGCAGAATTTCAGCTTCCTTCGCGCGCGCGCCCCACTTCTCATTCTGCGAGAGTGCGAGGAACCCGGACGCGATGGTGTGACCCAGGCCACGCGAACCGAAGTGAACACCGACCCAGACAGCGTCGTTCTCGTCCGCGAACACATCGACATAGTGGTTGCCGGATCCGACCGTTCCGAGCTGCTCACGCGCCTTGTCCCTGAGCGCACTGCGGTGCGCGCCCGGGATCGCGTCCCAGGCGGCGCTCTCGAAGAGTGGATGGTCGACGGGGGCGTCCCGATTTGCGTTCGTCCGGCCCACGCCGAAACTGACCGAGCGCTGTATCTGGCTGGCGACGGCGTCCAGGTCCTTCGACAGGAGATGGTCCAGCGTGAGGTCTGTGCGGATGGCGGCATTGCCGCAGGCGATGTCGAAGCCAACGCCTACCACGCTCGCGCTGTTGCGGTATGCCGCCACACCACCGATGGGCATGACATAGCCCTGGTGGCCGTCCGCCATGAGCGCCGCGCGCACCGCCCGCGATGCGACGTCCTCGAGTTGAGCCAGGGTATTGGGTTCGTGCTGTCCGAAGACGGCGGTAACGTTGTCAGCCATGTGGACCATCCGTACAAGATCGGGGCCGCCGGCGGGTATCGGGGCGGGTTGTGCGGTGCATTGAGGGACGTGGTAGATTGCGGCGATCATCCCACTCACCCGTTGGGCAGGTGCCGCAATGAGGTCCGTCAAATCGATCCTGGTCGCAACCGATGCCAGCGCTGACTCCGATGAGGTCATGCGCACGGCTGCTGCGCTTGCCGCACTGACCGGCGCCGAACTCCACGCGATCCATTCATTCGACTTCCCCGCGGTTTCGCCGACAGAGCAGAAGCGGGTGGGCCTGACGTTCGCGGACATGGTGGAAGCCGCTCGCAGGCGGCTCGACGAACAGGTCGCCCGCACGGTGCGGCAGGGAGTTAAGCTGAGCAGCTGCGAGGTCGTGGTCTACGTCGCACACAAGGCGATCCTCGAGCAGGCCGCTGCTGTGAAGGCGGACATCATCGTGATGGGGCCGCACCGCGGAAAGCCCGGCACGGTCCCATTCCTGGGGAGCACCGCAGACCGTGTCGTCAGGACTGCAGACGTGCCGGTGCTGATCGCGCGTGCACCGCTCTCGCTGCCGCTCCGCAGGGTGCTCGTCCCGCTGGACCTGTCCGAGCCGGCCCTGGGTGCACTCCACCTTGCTCTCGAGTGGCAGCAGTCACTGCCCGCTGCAGACCAGGATGTCCAGGAGCTCGTGGTGCTGCACGTGATACCGCAGGTGCTGGATTCGGGGGACCTGGAAGGCGTCATCGGCCAGGATCTGCACGGCGAGGTGCGCGACACGATTGCGGACGTCGCGGGCGCGGAGCGTGTAAATCTCCGGGAAGAAGTGCGGTGGGGCGACACACCCGCAGCCGTGATCAACCAGGTCATCGTCGAGGAAAAGGTCGATCTCGTGGTCCTCGGCACCCACGGCTACGGTCTCATCAAACGCGCGCTTGTCGGCAGTGTCGCGTCCGCCGTCGCACGCGCTGCTGCGTGTCCCGTTCTGCTGATCCCGCCGTCGCTGAAGGACTGAAGGCGCGTTCGACTCAGCCCGCCCGTCGCCCGGCGGGCACAATGGGCGGGTGGGGCTTGCCGCCGAGCAGACGCAGGCCGTTCGCGGCAACCAGCAGGGTGCTGCCCTCGTGACCGACTACGGCGAGTGGCAGTGGTATGCCGATGGTAATTGCCAGCACCACGAGCAGCAGCATCCAGCCGATACTGAAGAAGACGTTCTGACGCACCACCCGCCGCGCTCGCTTTCCGAGATGGATCACGTAATCCACCTTGCCCACGTCATCACTCATCAGCACGACGTCCGCGGTCTCGATGGCGACATCCGTGCCGATGGCGCCCATGGCGATGCCGAGCGTGGATGCGGCCATGGCTGGTGCGTCATTCACGCCGTCCCCAACCATGGCGACGCCCTTCGAGCTCGCGCGCAGCACGCGCAGCGCTTCCACTTTTTCGTGCGGTAGCAGTCCCGCACGTACCTCATCCGCGCCAATCTCGGCGGCAATGGCGCGCACCGCCTCCGGATGGTCGCCAGACAGCACCGTGATCCAGCGCACGCCCTCATACTTGAGATGCCGGATGGCGGCGGCAACGCCGGGTTTGAGCGTGTCGCCGAACGACATCGCGCCGCGCAACGCCGCACCGCTGCCGACATAGACGACGGACCTGCCGAGCAGCGTCTGCTGCGCCGTCCAGCCCTGCACGATCGGTGGTACCGACGATTGATGGCGTTCGACCATGTGCACATTGCCAACCCAGACCATCACTCCGTCCAGCTCGCCCTCCACACCCTCGCCGGCGCGCGACGAGAAACCCTCCGCGAACGGGATCTCGATGCCGCGCGCCTGCGCCGCGCTCGCGACTGCACGAGCGAGGTGGTGCTCGGACGCCTGCTCGACCGCTGCTGCGAGCCGGACGATCTCGTTCTCCTCGCCGCCATCCGCCAGCACGACGTCCATGAGCTCCGGCCGACCGAGCGTGAGCGTTCCGGTCTTGTCGAACGCAATCGTGTCGATGGTGCCGGCCAGGTCGAGGAATGCGCCGCCCTTGAAGAGAATGCCATGGCGCGCACCGTTCGCGATGCCGGACAGGATCGCGGATGGTGTGGAGATCACGAGGGCGCAGGGACTCGCGACCACGAGCAGTGTCATCGCGCGGTAAAACGCTGCATTCCACGCGGTGCCGAACAGGACTGGAGGCAGGACAGCGGCAAGGATGGTCGCGCCGAGGACAGCCAGCGTATACGGGTGTGCGTAGCGATCGACGAAATGCTGCGCGGGTGCGCGCTCCTCTCTCGCTTCCTCGACCAGCCGTACGATCTTCGCGAGCATGGTCTCGCCCGCGTGGCGGGAAACGGCCACGACCAGGGAGCCGCCCTGGTTGATGGTGCCGGCAAAGACATCGTCGCCTGAAACCTTCCGCACCGGCACCGACTCACCGGTGATTGCCGACTGGTCGACCTCGGAACGGCCGGACTTCACGGACCCGTCCGCGGCCAGCCGCTCGCCGGGTCGGATGAGAATAAGCTGACCGGGCTCGAGCTCGGAGACGGGCACCTTCCGCAGCGCGCGCCCCTGCTCATCGCTCAGGGTGGCCTCCGCGGGCGCCAGGTCCATGAGACGGGCGATCGCGTGCCGCGTGCGGCCCATCGCGTAGGCTTCCAGCGCCTTGGACAGGCTGAACAGGAAGATCAGGATTACGCCCTCGAGCGGGCTGCCGACGAGCGCGGCGCCGACGGCCGCGGCGCCCATGAGGAAGTCGATGCTGAGACGCCGGTGCCGGAGCTCGGTCCAGCTGTCCAGCGCGATCCTGTATCCGCCTGCGAGGTATGCGACGAGATATGGGGCATGGCGCCATGGCAGGGCGCCGGGCACGCGCCACTGGAGAAGCGCGCCAACCGCCAGGGCTACGCCCACAACCAGCGTCACCCGCAGGTAGTACTTCGCCTCGCCGTCTTCCTGAAGCGCTGTTTCCGGGTTCAATGGAACTCCGATTCCCGCTAGATTTGCCGGCTATGATATCAGTTTCCGGCCTGACCAAATATTACGGCGATCGCGTCCTTTTCGCCGATGTCTCGTTCCAGCTCAATGCGGGGGAGCGCTACGGCCTCATTGGCGCCAACGGCTCCGGGAAGACAACGCTCCTCAACATTATGACCGGCCACGAGGAGGCGAGCGAGGGGTCCGTGTCCATACCGAAGCGTGCGCGCGTCGGCGTGCTGCGCCAGGACCAGTTCCTCTACGAGGACCAGCAGATCCTGAGTGTGACGCTCATGGGCAATCCGGAGCTGTGGGAGGCCATGGTCGAGCGGGACGCGCTCCTGGCGAATGCCCACGAGCACTTCGATGCGGAGCGCTACCAGCAGCTCGAGGAGACCTTCGCGCGCCACGACGGCTACACGGCCGAAGCCCGCGCAGCCACGATCCTCGAGGGGCTCGGTCTGCCGACCCGGATCCACCGCCAGCCGCTTTCCACGCTGTCCGGCGGCTTCAAGCTGCGCGTGCTCCTGGCGCAGGTGCTCGCCAGCAACCCCGATATCCTGATGCTCGACGAGCCGACCAACCATCTCGACATCCTGTCGATCGCATGGCTGGAAGGCTTCATCCGCGAGTTCACCGGTCCGGTGCTCGTCATCTCGCACGACCACTCGTTCCTGGACGGCGTCGCAACGCACATCCTGGACGTGGACTATCAGCAGGTGACGAAGTATACGGGCAACTACACGAAGTTCGTGGAGCTGAAGCAGGCGGAGCGCGAGCGTAAGGAGAAGGACATCGCGGGCCGCGAGCAGGAGATCGAGCAGCAGATGGAGTTCGTGAACCGCTTCAAGGCCAAGGCGAGCAAGGCGAGGCAGGCGCAGAGCAAGCTGAAGCAGGTCGAGAAGAAGGTCGCGGAGATGGAGACGCTGCCACAGACCTCGCGGCGCTATCCCACGTTCAAGCTGGTCGAGCACCGCCACAGCGGGCGCGATGTTCTCAGGCTGAAGGGCATCCGGAAGTCGTACGGCGAAAAGGAAGTGCTGCACGGCGTCGACCTGCTGGTACAGCGCGGCGACCGCCTCGCCATCATGGGCCCGAACGGCATCGGCAAGTCGACGCTGCTCAAGATCGCCATGGGCGTCACGACGCAGGACGATGGGGAAGTGGAGTGGGGCTACGAGACCCATGTCGGATACTTCGCGCAGGACCACCACGAGGATCTCGAGAACGAGGACGGCACCGCCGAGGAGTGGGTGACGCAGTTCGCGCCGGACAAGGGCGTGGGTTACGTGCGCGGCCAGATGGCGATGATGCTGTTCACCGGCGACGATCCGAAGAAGAAGCTGAGCGCGCTGTCCGGCGGTGAAGCGGCGCGACTGGTCTTCACGCGTATTGCGATCGAAAAGCCGAACGTACTCGTGCTCGACGAGCCGACCAACCATCTCGATCTAGAGTCCATCGAGGCGCTCGTCGAAGGACTCAAGGCGTTCACGGGCACTTTGATCCTGGTCTCGCACGACCGCTGGTTCATCAACCAGCTCGCCACGCGCATCGTGGACATCGAGCCGGGCGGCATCGTGGACTACCAGGGGACATACGAGGAATACGTCGCGCACTGCGGCAACGACCGCCTCGACACGGAGCGTGTCCTCGAGGCAGCGCGCGGCGAGAAGCGGAAGAAGAAGGCGAGCTGAACGGCACCCGACTTGCTCTGACCGGCCGCATGCCATCACGCATGCCATTTCGAGCGAAGTCGGCTCTCCGCGCGTTCCTCCTGACAGCCTCGGCGCTGGCCTCGAGTGCAGTCTTCAGGCCTGCGCACGCCCAGCGTTTCCCGCAGCCGACCGGCTACGTCAACGACTTCGCCAACATCATTACGCCCGAGCGCGAAGCGTCCATCACGCGCATCATCGACGAGGTCCGAACGAAGTCGGGCGGCGAGCTGGTGGTGGTCACGCTGCCATCGCTCGACGGTCGGCCTGCCGAGGAGACAGCCCGCCTGATTGGCAGGGAGTGGAAGATCGGAGCGGCCGGCAAGCCCGGTGATCCCGCGCGCAATACCGGCCTGGTCTTTCTCGTCGCGCCTCAAGAGCGCGATGTCTACATCGCGACCGGCCTCGGCACCAATACCTTCATCACCGCCGCGGAAGCCGGCGGCATCCTCGACACGTACGTCGTGCCGCAGTTCCGCGCAAACGATTACGGTGCGGGTATCGAGGCGGGCGTGATCGCGCTGGCGCACGAGTACTCCGAACGCTACGGCTTCGAGCTTTCCGGAGATGTTCCGCCGCGGCCGCAGGTTCAGCAGCCGCAGCGGGCGCCCGGCGGCCGGGGCGGCGGCTCATTCCTGATCTACATCGTCGTGTTTTTCATCCTGATGGCGATTCTCGGCGGCCGGGGTGGGCGGGGCGGACGTGGCGGCAGAGGCCGGCGTGGCGGTGGTGGTAGCATGGACGTGCTGCTCCCCTTCATCATTGGGAGCGCGCTCGGCGGACGGGGCGGCTTCGGCGGCGGCGGCTTTGGCGGCGGCCACGGTGGCGGCGGCGGTTTTGGTGGATTTGGCGGCGGCGGCGGCTTCGGCGGCGGCGGCGCAGGACGCAGCTGGTAAGGAGGTCTGGTGAAAGCACAGGAGACGGCGACGCAGTTCGCCAGTGAGCTCGCGGCGGCACTCGGTCCCCGCCTGAACGGTGCGCTGCTCTACGGCTCGGCCGCGCGCGGCGAGTACGTGGAGGGCAGGAGCGACATCAATGTGCTCGTGCTCATCGACGACATCAGCGGCGCGAGCCTCGGCGCGGCATCGCCCGTGGTCCGGAAGTATGTGCGGCAGGGCGTCCATCCGGTCGTGGTCGAGGCAGCCGAGTGGCGGCGCGCCACGGACGTCTTCGCGATCGAAATCGCCGACATGCATGACGCTCACGTCGCACTGCGCGGTGAAGACCCGCTCGCGAACCTCGAGATCGCACTGCCAATCCTGCGCCTCCAGGCCGAGCGCGAGCTGCGCGGCAAGCTCCTCCAGATCTATCTCGCGCTGCTCGTCACGGAGAAGCCGGACGAGGTGGGGACCATCCTGAGCGGCATGATGCCGTCTATCGTCACCTACTTCAGGACTGCGCTGCGGCTGGCACGTCGTGAAGTGCCAATGGACAGTGTGAGCGTGCTCAGGGCGGCAGGTGAGCTGACGGGCGCGGACGTGACAGAGCTGCTGCCGCTGCTGGAAGCGCATCGCACCGGGGCAAAGGTGACGATTCCGCTGTCGGACCCCCGCATCGACGCATTCAACTCGTCGACGGAAACGCTGGTGAAATTCATAGACACCTTCGGGAGGTAGTTCCATGAAAGCACGGTACCTGATTCTGCCGGCGATCCTCGTGCTGTCCGGCTGCGGCTACAACCGCATCCAGGAGCTCGACGAGCAGACGAACCAGATGAGCGGTAACATCGAGGCGGAGCTGCAGCGTCGCAACGACCTGATCCCCAATCTGGTGGCGACGGTGGACCAGGCGTCGAAGATGGAGTCGCAGACGCAGACGCGTGTCGCAGAGGCGCGCAGCGGTCTTGCCGCATCGCGCGACCAGATGACGCAGGCACTGGCGGGGGACGACCAGGACGCCGTCGCAGCCGCCAATGAAGAGGTGAGCCGCAACCTGCGCATGTTCATCAATGTGTCCGTCGAAGCGTATCCCGACCTCAAGACGAACCAGAATTTCACGCGGCTGCAGGACGAGCTGACCGAGACCGAGAACCGGATCAGTGTGTCACGGCGGGATTACAATGAGGCGGTCAACGCCTACAACACGTACATCCGTCGCTTTCCCGCCGCGATAACAGCGAAGGTGACGGGCGCAGATCCGAAAAAGCCGTTCGCCGCGGATGCGGCCGCGCGCGAGGCCCCGACCGTGCAGTTCAATACGACGGTCGGGCAGTAAGCACGCGGCGGGACGCTGCTCAGTAATACTTTGACGTAATCGGCAGCCGGCGATCCTTGCCGAAGGCGCGCTCGGTGACTTTCACACCGGGCGCGGCCTGCCGCCGCTTGTACTCGCTCGCATCGACAAGTCTGGCGACTCTCCGCACGACCGCTTCGTCGAATCCCTCCTCGATCAGCTCGTCCACACTCCAGTCCTCTTCCACATAGCGCTGCAGAACGGGGTCGAGCACTTCGTACGGCGGCAGGGAATCCGAGTCCCGCTGGTCCGGCCGCAGCTCCGCCGACGGCGGCTTCTCGAGGATGTTCGTCGGAATGGGAGAATCGGGCTGCAGGTTGCGCCAGCGGCACAACTCGTAGACCAGCAGCTTCGATACATCCTTCAGCAGTGCGAACCCGCCCGCCATGTCGCCGTACAGTGTCGCATAGCCCGTGGCGAGCTCGCTCTTGTTGCCCGTGGTGAGCAGCAGCCAGTCGAACTTGTTGGACAGCGCCATGAGCAGCACACCACGCGCGCGCGCCTGGATGTTTTCCTCTGCGACACCGGGCTGCGTGCCCTCGAACGTCGGCTTCAGCGCGGTCATCGCAGCGTTGAAGAGTGGCTCGATCGGGATCGTCTCGGTTCTCACGCCAAGACGCGCGGCCAGCTCTACCGAGTCGGAAACACTTCCTTCGGACGAGTACTGCGACGGCAGCATCACGCAGATGACGTTCTCCGGACTGAGTGTATCAGCCGCAATCGTTGCGACGAGCGCCGAGTCGATGCCGCCTGAAAGCCCGAGAACGACCTGGCGGAAGTTGTTCTTCTGCACATAGTCACGCAGTCCGAGCTGAAGTGCCGCGTAAAGCTCGCTGACGTCGTCGTGCACGTGCGGCGGCGTGCGATCGACCGGTGGTCGGTTCACCTGCGCCGGCAGCGGCGTGAGCTCGATACGCTTCACGGACCTGGGTGCAGTTGTCGTTGCGTGACGTCGCTTCGGGTCATGGAGCCTCGCCCGGAAGACATCCTCGAGCTCGACGTCGCAGATCAACAGGTCTTCCTCGAAGAGCGGGGACTCGGCAAGGATCTGACCGTCCGGGCCGATCACCATGCTGTCGCCGTCGAACACCAGCTCGTCCTGCCCGCCGACCAGGTTGACGTACGCCATGGCGACGCCGTGATCCGTCGCGCGAGTGGACAGCATCGAATGGCGCGCCTGCCACTTGCCGCGGTGGTAGGGGGACGCGTTGATGTTCACGATCACGTCCGCGCCCGCCTTCGACAGCCGCGCCACGGGGCCACCAGGTACCCAGACATCCTCACAGATACTGATGCCGACCGAGGCTTCGCCGATGCGCAGCAGAAGCTCACGGCGGCCCGCGCGGAAATACCGCAGCTCGTCGAACACGCCGTAGTTGGGCAGGCGCTGCTTGCGGTAGGTGGCGGCCCAGGCGCCGTCGTGCAGCACGGCCGCGGCGTTGAAGAGGTCCACGCCCCGGTCCACGAAGCCGACGATGGCCGTGATCCCGTGAGTCATCCGGGCGATGGCCTCGACCGCCGTCCGGTTGTCCTCGACGAATGCCGGCTTGAGCAGCAGGTCCTCCGGCGGATAGCCGCACACGGCCAGCTCCGGAAATGCGACAATATCCGCGCCCGCCGCGCGGGCCTGATCGATGGCGGCCCCGATCTTCTCGAGGTTGCCGCCGAAGTCTCCCACCGTCGCGTTCATCTGCGCGAGCGCCAGCCGCAGCTTACCCAAATTTCCTCCCCTCCAGAGTCACCACAAATATACGGACCACCCTTCGGAGCGTCGCAATTGGCTGTTACTGCCATGCGCGTGGCCCGTCACCATATGCCCCGGGGCGAAATATGGGGATTTTCGGGCCACGCGCCTTCGTGTATGCGACAACTCCGAAGAATACCGACGCTCCGAAGGGTGGTCCGGAGGGCGGGAACGGCTATCTTACCGGCTCGATGGCGCTGCCGGGCGCGCCTGTACGCCCCTGAGGAGAGTGCATGTATCCGAATCTGTTCCACATCGGCAGCTTTGAGGTCACGTCGTTCGGCCTGATGATGTTCCTTGCTTTCATCGCGGGCGCGTGGATCGGCGGGAAGCAGGCAGAACGGTACGGCATGCGGTCCGAGCTGATGTGGGATACGCTGGCGTGGGTCGCGGTCTCCGGCATCATCGGCGCGAAGCTCTACTTCCTGGCGTTGAACTGGGGTGAGGTGCGCGCGGACCCGTCGATGATCTTCGACCGCGGCGGGCTGGTGTGGTACGGTGGCCTGATCGGCGGTGTGATCGCGTTCGGCGTGCAGGTCCGAAACCAGAAGCTCCCAGTCATGACGATGTACGACGCGGCGGCGCCGTCGCTCGCGCTTGCGTATGCCATCGGGCGCATCGGCTGCTTCCTGGTGGGGGACGACTACGGCCGATACACCGACGGCCCGCTGGGTGTGATCTTCCCGAACGGCGGCATACCGTCAGCGACGGCGGGTCTGCTGCGGTCGATGGGGGACTCCATTCCGGCGAGCATCCCGGACACGGCGCTCGTGCCGGTGCATCCGACGCAGCTCTACGAGACGGGGCTGGCGCTGGTGATCCTGGCGATCCTGTGGACGCTCGGGAAGCGCGCTCACCGGTCGGGTCAGCTGTTCGCGGTTTTCCTGTTCCTCTACTCGATCGAGCGGTTCTTCATCGAGTTCGTCCGGTCCAAGGGTGACCGGTACGTGTGGGGGCTCTCGACGTCGCAGCTGGTGAGCATCGTCCTGTTCGCCCTTGCAGTCTGGATGTACTGGCAGCGGGGCAGGACGGCACCGCCAGCACCGGTCGTCGCCGGTGGGCCGCCGCCGCCCAGGGGTACCGAACGGTCCGCGTCGAAGCCTCAGGCAGCGATGGCGCGCGGGAAGGGCTGAGCGACCGAAGGCGGGAATGGAACGGCCCTTGCCCCCACGGGCCGCAAATGGATCAGCTCCAACGAATCATCCGCCGACTCGCCCTCGCCGGCTTTTTCCTGCTTCCTGGCGCCACTTCCGCCGCCGCGCAGTCGGCCACCTCTGTCACATCCGCGGCGTACCTGTTCAAACCCGGCAACATTGCCCTCACGCTTTCAGCGGGCGGCGCGGCGTTCACAGACTTCCAGCAGGGGCGCGCCCGCCTGACGGACATCGGGAGCGGGGTGCAGGCTGACATCACCCGCCGGGTCACCGGTCAGACGACGATGACCGGGTCCGCCGCCCTTACGATGTGGCTGTCCAGCAGCTTCGCTGTCCGTCTTCAGGGTACCTATGTCCCGACGCGCTTCTCGGTGGTGAACGAGGGCACGGAGGCGGAAGGATCGCTCGGCCTCGGTGACACAACGCGCTATGCGCGCCTGGATATATGGCTGGCCGACGGCAGCATCGTCGTCCGCCCGCCGCTCGATCTCGGGCGAGTCCATCCCTACGTCACCGTCGGCGGCGGACTCGCACGCTTTCACGTCCGTGATGACCCCACACTGATCCCGCCCGAGGCCCTGGACGCGTTCGGGCCCGGGGACCGCACGCAGGCGACTGCGACCGTGGGCATCGGGGCGGTGATCCCGCTCCAGCGCGACAGACTTCTGCTCGCCTTTCAGCTCACGGACCACCTGATCCGCAGCCCGATCACAGCGGATCCCGACACGTTCGATGAGGAGGGTGCGGTGGTGGAGTCCCGGTCGGACGATGAGGGCGGGATCGAAGTGAGCAGCATTGTGCGGCTCACTGTGGGTCTCACGATACCGCTGCGACTGCGATAGGCCAGCGGACCCAAACTTGCGGCTTGTGCGGGCTGTACAGGCATCTCTCGAGAGAACGGGTCGGAGGTAGAATGGGTCGCGAACTTCCAGGATCGATCATCGTCGATCAGCTGCGCGAACGCATCGTAACAGGGATCTTTCTCGGCAGCTGGCAGCCGGGTGAACGTCTCCCCAGCATTCGCGACGTCGCGGAAGCGGAATCAGTAGACCGCAAGACAGCGGCTGCTGCATACCGTCGTCTGGAAGAAGAGGGTCTCGTGCGGGTGCGGGCGAGGTCAGGTGTGTATCTGCGCACGGACAGCGCGCCGGGTCAGTCGAGTCCGCTCGAGCGACTCCACCGCCGCTGGCTGCGCAACACGTACGAAGGCGGACGGGAGCTGGGTCTCGATACCGGCACGATGCTGCGACTGCTCGAAGCGATCTCATCCATCGAGCAGACGGCGGTGCCGGTGGTCGAGAGTGATCCCGCGATGGCGACGCTGATCGCGGACGAGCTGCAGCAGCGCGCGCGTCTGAACGCGGTGCCGGCATCTGCGACGGAGCTTCGTCAGCTGCGTGACCAGTATGCGGCGGCGCCGTTCGTCGTTACCACGCCATTCTTCACACAGCTGCCGCAGCTCCAGGGTGTGTTCCGCACGGTCGTGCAGGCGACGCTCGCGCCGGAGCTGCTGGAGGCGCTGCGCACCACACTGCGTCGCCCCCGTGCGCTCGTTGTAGCGCCGTGCGAGGCGATTGCGGCGAAGATCCGGCGGGCGATCGAGCAGGGACAGCTGGGCCATCTTACGGATGCGCCGACCGTGATCAACGCACAGCAGCAGCCGGACATCCAGTCGCATGCGCGCGCAGCGTCAGCGATTCTCGTGTGGCCGGGCTGCAATGCGCACGTGGAGCGTCAGCTGGATCCGTTCGTCACGACAAAGCCGGAGCGGCTGCTGTCCGAGCCATGCCTGGCTGCGATCCGTGCAGCAATACTGGACGCGGCCATGGCGCGCTTTGCGACGTCGATGCCGAGTGTTACCAGGTCCAGCGGCGACGCACTTCGGCGAATAGCTGCTGCCGGTTATCGGCAGTCAGCACCCGCCCAAGTCCTCGAATCCGGCTACCAGGTCTGACCGGTTCGAAACCGAGCTGCAGGGACGACTGGTCGGCGAACGCCCACTCGAGGCGAACCGCCCAGTCGTTCATGCCGCCGGTGGTAGCGTTGCTGCCAACCCCGGCGATTCCGCCGAGTCCCGTCGATCCCGACTCGAACGTCAGGAAGAAGTCGCTGCTGAGCTGACGGCCGAGAACGAGTGACGGACCGTCCGGCCCCCAGCGCACCTGAAACACGTCGAGCGGAACACCCAGCTTGCCCACCACCGCCTGCTCAACCAGAGAGCCCGCGATCTCGTACGCTTCAGAATTGAACGACTCAATGCCGGACTGCGTAATGTCCGTTCCAGTAATCAGACTCGAGCGGCCGAACAGCAGGTAGCTGATCAGCTCCGATTCCGGAATGTTCGGAACGTCCTCACTCGCGAGCGAGATCGTCGGTGTGCGCATCGTGCCGCCGAGGTGCACATCAACATTCAGGCGCTGACCACCCTCCATGATGATGCGGCGCGCATCGACGTCGATCGCCGGATTCATCTCGCTGCCCCCCTGGAATCGCACGTTCGCGGACACGATGTCGAACCGACGTACGATCGGCCCCACAATCAGTGTGTAGTCGCCACGCCGACCCTCGAGCTCACCCAGGACATTGTAGTTGTCCTGGCGCTTGTTGACCGTGAGCTCGCCGCTGAGCTGCAGTGTCGCTTCGCGCGCCTTGATCCAGACGCCGTCGCCAAGCGCAACGCGCAGGTTTTCGATCGAGAGATTGCGCAGCCACTGCGGCTGCTCTTCCGGCGTGAAGTCCTGTCCGAGCACGGGCGCGGCCATGTTGAGATCGCCATACGTCGCGGCGAGATCGGCGCCGAACTGCGGCACCATGAAATAGCCATCACTCACGCGAACGCCGCCCGCCATGTGCAGCTCGTTGAGCTGGCCGCCCACCGCGACGAAGCCGTCGACCGCCGCGTCCGGCTGATTGTCCACGCCGAGGGGCCGGAAGCCGTCGAGTGTCAGGCGCAGATCGAAGACGGGCTGCGTGAGCCGCTCGAACGTCACGACACCGACGAGTGTGGCGGTGCCGTCGCTGTACGCGCGCACGTCCTGGATCTCGGCGACCCTGCCGTCGAAATGCATCGAGCCTGTGATGTTGCGGTACGTCTGGTT
>DASUXU010000013.1:0-49241 GCA_036377735.1 Longimicrobiales bacterium | reverse complement strand
CGCGACTTTCGTGAGGAAGACGGCACTGCCGGAATAGAGTGAATTTGCGCGTGCACGCGCATTGTCATACGTGCGCGTGTCCCTCGCCAGCCACGCGACCGCGCCGTGCAGCGCGATCGCGTCCTGGTTCGTGGAATCGATTGCGAACGCGCGGTCGAGATACTCGCGCGCGCCGCGGTAGTCCTCCTGCCCCGCGAGCAGGTCGGCCCTGAAGACGAGCGCCGGGACGAGCCGGGGATTCACCTCGAGGGCGCGGTCCACGATCACGAGCGCCTCGTCGCTGCCGTCGAACTTCGTCGCCCTCGCCTGCTGCAGCAGCACGCGGGGATTGCCCGGCTCGACCGCGAGCGCGTCACGGATGATCTCACCCGCCTGCCGGCTGTCGAACTTGTCCAGAAAGAGAGCAGCTTCTGCAACGCGGGCGTCGATCGACGTGCGGTCCGCCTGCACCGCCTGCTCGTACGCCTTCACCGCGTCGTGGAATAGCTGCGGGTCCGTGACACCGAGTGCACTGACCGCGCGTCCGATTGCGACCAGCTCGTCCGCCTTCAGCGCCGGCGCGTTGTTGTAGAATGGAATGAACCACTCGAGCTCGCGCACGGCTTCGGCACGCTGGCCACGCCCGTACTGGAGCAGTGCTATCTCGAGACGAGCGGTCGCGCTGTCGGGTGCATGTGCTGCGAGTGCGGCGCGATAGGCGGTCTCGGCATCGGCACGCTTCCCGCGCGCGAGCAGTGCGTCGCCGCGCAGTTTCGCAAACGCAGCACCGCCCGCGTCCGCGATCTGCTCCGCCTGCTCGTACTGACCCGTCTCCATCAACGCGCGCACCAGGGAACGCCTCGCCTCGGCATCGGCGCCATTCGCCTCGAGTGCGGTGGTGCTGCCTGCTATGATTGTCCGGTACGCATCGGATGCAGCGGCGGACGTCGCGTCGCGCTGTGCGCATGCGGGCGCCGCCGGCAGCGCAAACAGGATGAGGAGTGCGGGGATGAAGACGGCCTTCATTGTCCGCCCTCCAGCTTCCGGATCTCGCTGCCGTTGCGCGCAATGTCGAGCAGCAGCGGCTCCAGCAGCTTCTGGTACTCGGCATCGGTCATTGATGCCTTCCTGCCGCGCAGGTCGGCGAGCTGCTGCTCGAGCTTCGCCTTCGTCGCATAGAGCGCGCGCAGCTCGGGTGACTGCTGCGCACTGGCTGCGCCCGGCGATGCAGACGCGCCGGCTCTCGCCGCACTGCCGGTGATTCCGAAATGCGTCAGGGCTGCCACGGCGCCGTCCGCAGAGTCCGGCGATGCGATGGCCACCGCCCTGCCGTCGCCGTTGCCGTCGATCTGAGCGTGCTCCGTCAGCATGCGCTTGTCCGCGGCGTACTCACGCGCCACCTCACGGCGGGCATACTCGTACGCCTCGAGAACGGAGACACGCCGGTCCTTGTCGGTATCAGCGTCATCGCGCGTGAGTGCGTCCGCGAAGTATCGCGGGAACGTCGTCTCATTCTGCTCCGTGCCGGACTTCGTCGCAGTCAGGATCAGCCTCCCGGGCGCGGCCAGCGGTGCGATCCATGCCCCGCTCGCACTCGCCGTATTGATGACGACGGTCCGTGCGGGAACGGCAGCGAGCAGCTTCGCCAGGTCGGGCGCGGTGAGGTCCGGGCCCGGCAGACTGATTTTGCCAATGCCGTCCGCGAAGCTGCCGTGACCAATGAGCACAATGAAAAGCGCGTCCGTACGGTTCGCTGTCGATGCAATACGCGTCAATGCGCTCTCGATGCCTGCCTTCGTCGATGCGCCCGCGCGGTCCTCACCTTCGGCCTCTGCGAGCCATGTCACATCGTGCGCGCCGAAACGCGTGCGTGCAGCGTCCGCGATCGTACCGGCCCAGCTGTTGTAGCTCGCGGCGTACTCCGCCTCACCGGACAGACCGGTGACGATCAGCCAGAACGTACGCGGCGCCTCCTGTGACCCGGCCGCTCGGGGTGAGGCCGCGAGGATAAATGCGCCCAGAACGCAGAAGAGGAAGCGTCTCATGCCAGGGCCCGGTAGCGGCGGTACCCCCACTCGGTGCCGAGCAGGAGCAGCAGTGCGAACAGGATGACGGGCATGTCCCACAGGTCCTTCTCTTCCTGCGCGACCAGTCCCTTTCCCGTATACGTGATGTCTTCGGCGAGGTTTGCGAGATTCGCCGCCGTGTAGAACCGGCCACTCGTCTCGGCTGCAATGCGCTTGAGCAGTGGCGCGTTCATGCCGGCCTCGAAGTACTCGCTCGTGCTGGGCGCCACCTCCGCAAACGCCGGCTGCGCGGAGACAGCTTTTCCACCTTCCTGCTCCGAGCGGACGCGGACTTCATACATCCCTGCAGCGGGCGCCGGAAATGCCGCCTGGTATCGGCCGTCTGTTTCCACGCTCCACGGCAGCTGTACCTCGGAGACGTTTCCATCAGGCGACGTGATTTCTGCCGTGACACGGGCATTGTTGACGCCACCGAAGCGGTCGTCCGCGACATCCGCCGTAATCTTCACAGCTTCGCCGGGTGCGACGCGGTCCGGTGTGAGCTCGACGCGAACGCGGTCCGGCACGTCAGCGACCAGCCAGCGCAGAACCTGCCTCCAGAACGTCTCGTGCGTCTGGTCTTCGGGCGTCACCGTCGCGTCCATCTGCCAGACCCACGAGTCCTGGACGGGAAAGGCGAGCGCGATGCCCCGCCCGAAGCGCTGGTGCGCGAGCACGACCTGCCGGTCGAGACCGCCGCCGGTCCCGGTGAGCAGTGCGGTCGCACCGGGCTTGAGGCCGCGGATCCGGTTTGTCGTGGACGGCTGCGGCATTGTCTTCCACCGCTCTGCGGAGGCGGCCTCGTTCGAAACGAGGCGGAGCGCGGGATGCGCAAGGCCTGCGGCTGTCGGCGCGACAGCGAGCGTCGCAAAGAACGACGTGTCGCCGCTGAACGCGTCATCGAGCGTGACGGGGAGTGCATCGGCGACAGGTGTCCCTGCCCACCCGCCCTCGGCGAACGCGCGATGGCCGCCGAGCATCAGCAGACCGCCGCCGCGCTCGCTCACGAAATCCGAGATCATCTGGAGCTGGTCGTGCGTGAAGAAACTCGCTTCAATGCTGCCGAGAACGAGTGCACGATAGGAGAACAGCTCTTCGCGCGTCGCAGGGAATCCCGCCTCCAGCTCGGCCGCGCTGTCCACGTCCAGGCGGAGATAGCGCTTGTCAGCCGTGCGCTGCAGCGTGACGAGCTGGATGCTGCTATCCGAAGCGACGGCGCGTCGCAGGAACTTCAGCTCGTAGCGCGGCTCGCCCTCGAAGTAGAGGATCTTCTCGCGTGCAGGGCTCACCTGGATGACGGTTTCCTGGACGTTGTTCTCCGCGACCAGCTCGCCATCCTGCACCGGGACGCGGAACCGGATGCGACGGGGACCGGTCTCTTCCAGTGTGAAGTGCACGCGCACCGCAGCGGGCGAGTCGTCCGCGGGAAGCTCGACATCCTGCGTGCCCACGATGCGGCCTTCATCCTCGATCACGACCGGCACTTTCCGGCCGCCGAAACCCGCCTGTGACAGCGTGAGCTCCACAACCAGCGCGCTGCCCTTGAGCACGCGGCGTGGTACGGACACGCGTCCGACTTCGACATCGCGGCGGGCGCGCTCGCGGCCGAGGCCGACGGTATAGACCGGAACGCCGGCGGACTTGAGCGACAGCAGCGTCTCGGACAGACCCTCCTGTGCGTTGTCGGCGCCGTCCGTCACGACGACGACGCCTGCGACAGGCAGTGAGCTGAGCTCTGCCCGCACACGCTCGAGTGCCGGGGCAATGCGCGTGCGGCCGCCATCGAAGGCGAGCGTGTCACCGGTCTCGAGGCGCGCCGCATCCTCGGCGAAACGGAACGTGCGGATGCGGAACCGGCTGGACAGCTCGCGCAGGACGTCGCTGTCGGATGTATTGAACAATGCTGCTGCCGTCGCACCGCGCGCTTTGTCGCCCTCGTCAGAGACGCGCATGCTGCGTGAGTCGTCGATCATCACGGCCAGGTAGTTCTGCTGGGGCAGCACACTCGAGAGGACGAGTGTCGGGCGGAGCAGTGTGAACGTCACGATACCGAGAACGGCGCAGCGGAGACCGAAGAGGAATGCGCGGTCGCGGCGTGTGGACTTGCCGCGTGCTCGACCATATGTCCACGCGGCCGCGATTGTCGCGATCAGCGCAGCCACCAGCAGGACCTGTACAGCGACCGGTGACCGGAGTGCTATGTCACCCTGCTCGAACAGAACCGGCCGATATTTGAAGAGCGCTGCGAACACCGACTCGAAGAAAGCTCCCAACGTCTGCTCCGTCCCGGGTGGACTGCGGGGTGCAACAACTGAATACTACCACCCCGCAGCGCCTGTTCATATCCGGGGACGACCGGTGCGGATGCGGGGACGGCTGGCCACTCGAAAACGGCCGGGCTCATGTAAGAGATGCGCTGCGGGGTCGGATTCGTTGAGCGCGGGCGGCCAGCGGCGGGGCGCTCGGGCGGTTTGTCGATTTCGACCAGCCCCGTTCGTCGGTAGAGTAGAGCCGGATGCGGTCGCGGCGACCGACCTCCGGCCTCCACCCAGGACAAGTGAGGCAGCCATGCGGTTCATGATGATTGTAAAGGCATCCGAGGAGAGCGAGCAGGGCCAGATGCCTACGGAGCAGGAGCTCCGCGAGATGGGGCAGTACAACGAGCAGCTGGTGAATGCGGGTGTGATGCTGGCCGGCGAAGGGCTGCATGCCAGCTCGAAGGGTGCACGCGTCCGGTTCAGCAACCGGAAGCCGGTGGTGGTGGACGGACCGTTCGCGGAATCGAAGGAGCTGATCGCGGGGTTCTGGATCATCGACGTCGCATCGCGCGAGGAAGCGATCGAATGGGCGAGGCGCGTGCCGTTCGTGGATGGCGAGATCGAGCTGCGACAGATCGCCGAGGCCGAGGACTTTGGTGAGGCTATGACACCTGACCTGCTGGAGCAGGAGAAGCGTCTGGGTGCGCGGATGAAGGCTAACGCCGCGAAGTGATCAGGCCATGACCCGCCGGGCGTGGCCGTTGCGGCCCGACTCGGCGATGAGAGTGCTCGCGGCCTCGGAATCGAGCGGCAGCGAGAACAGGAAGCCCTGGGCGAAGCGTGTGCCCAGGGTGCGGAGGGCGGCCAGCTGCTCGGGTGTCTCCACGCCCTCCGCGATCGCGTCGATCGCCATGCTTCGTCCCAGCGCGATGATAGTCTGCACGATCGCATGGCTTTCGCCACCGCCGTTCATGGCGCGCACGAAGCTCGGGTCGATCTTGAGCGTTGAGATGGGCAGCGCACTGAGCTCGCGCAGGGACGAGTAGCCGCTGCCGAAATCGTCCAGGCAGATCTGAATGCCGCGATCCCTCAGCTGGGACAGGAGGTGCGCGGCCAGGTCGGCATTCTGCATGACGACGGCTTCCGTGAGGTCCAGCCGCAGCGATGACGGCGGCAGCTCCGTGTCGTTGAGGATCATGTCGATCTTCTTGACCAGGTTCGGCTGCACGAACTGGCGCGCGGACATGTTGACGCTCATGGTCAGGCGGAACGCCGCGGCGGGATACTCCAGCTGCCACGCGCGCAGCTGGCGACACGCCTCCCGCAGAACCCACCATCCCATTTCGACGATCAGGCCTGTGGACTCCGCGAGAGGAATGAACTCGCTGGGGAGGAGCACACCGCGCTCGGGGTGTGTCCACCGGACCAGCGCCTCCATACCGGTCACACCGCCATCATCGAGCGCCACCACCGGGTGGTAGTGCAGCTCGAGCTGGTTGGATTTCATCGCCGCACGGAGCTCCGACTCGAGCGCGAGCTGCGCCCGCGCACGGCCGTACATCTCGGTGTCGAAGATCACGTACGCACTGCGGCCGCTCGCCTTCGCCCGGTACATCGCGGCATCCGCGTCGCGCACGATCTCGTCGGCCAGGTCGTAGCCCGTCATGCTCAGTGCGACGCCCACGCTCGTGCTCGTCGAGACCTCGCGGCTGTCGACGAGTACGGGCTCCGCCAGCTCGTCCAGGATGCGCTGCGCGACAATGGCGACACTCGCGACATCACCGATGCCGTCGAGCAGCACGGCAAACTCGTCGCCACCGATGCGCGCGACGGTGTCCTCCTGGCGCACGCAGTGCTCGAGCCGACGGGCCACTGCTGTCAGCAGCATGTCGCCCGCGTGATGGCCGAACGTGTCGTTCACCACCTTGAACCGGTCGAGGTCGATGAACAGCACGGCAAAGTTGTAGCCCGTCCTGCGCTTCGAGTGCTTGAGCAGGCGCTCCAGGCGGTCCGTGAACACCATGCGGTTCGGGAGACGGGTCAGCGGGTCCTGGAATGCGCTCTCGACCAGCTTCTCCTGCGCACGCTTCGCCGCAGTCACGTCACGCACGGAGCCGTGGTAGCCGATGATTTCGCCCGTACGGGAGCGCTGCGCGGTCGCACTCACTACGCAGTCGATCTTCTCGCCGTCCTTCCGCCGCAGACACACTTCCATGTCCACGACAGCACCCGTGCGCGCCATCTCCTGCTGGAACCGCACACGGTCCTCGACGTCGCAATAGACGTCCGCCGCCCGCATGGCGAGCGCCTCCTCGTATGTGTAGCCGAAGAGATCGAGCGTTGCGCGGTTCACTTCCAGGATGAACCCTTCGCGGCTCGTCATGAAGATCGCGCTCGCGTTCTCCTCGAACAGCGCCCGGTATCTCGCCTCGCGCTCCCGCAGCTCACGCTGCGCGGCCTGGCGCGCAGTCACGTCACGGAGGTGCAATGCGATTCCGCCGTTCGACGGGTAGGCCCGCACTTCCAGCCACACGTCCAGTGGCTGGAAGTAGTCCTCCAGCTCCACACCGCGCTGGTCCGACAGCACACGCAGCAGCTCGTGGTGGAACGCCGTACCGATCATTCCGGGGAAGCATTCCCAGACGGATCGGCCGATCAGCGTGTCGCGCGTCCGCTGAAGCACCTGCTCCGCCCGCTCGTTCAGGCAGGTGAAGCGCCCCGCATTGTCCAGCAGGACGTAACCCTCGGGGACCTGGAGGGCGGTTGGCGCTGCCGCGGCCGGTTCGTCAGTACCGCGCAGTGCGAGCAGCTCGATGTCGCGGATCACGGTGGCCGCGATGTCACGCAGCAGCACCAGGTCATCCAGGGTCCAGCGCCGGGGATGCACGTCGGTGACGGACAGTACGCCGACAACCACGCCGTCCACGCGCACGCCGATGCCGCAGTACGCCGCGCACGGGAAATTGCCGAGAGGCGAGGTGTCGCGCGTGAGCGGGTCAGCGACCACGTTGTCGATCACGACCACGTCCCGCGCCTCGCACACCAGCGCGGCACACGACTCCTGCAGCGGCAGGTAACCCAGCTCCGACCACGGCGCCGACAGACCGGACTGGCTGACCAGGAAGAACCGCTCGCGCTCCGGCACCCCCAGCAGCGACGTCGGCGCACGCAGGGCCAGCGCCGCCAGGTGCGTCGCCCGGCGCAGCGGCTCGGACGCGCGCGCGTCCAGCAGCAGGCGCCGCGCTAATTCGGGCGTCAGCCGGGACCGTTCGCTGGTTCGTGTGGTTGCTTCAGGCATGGGCACCGGAGTGGGACGTGACCGCCAATTCTGGACAACGGCACTGTCCATGTCAACGCGCACGACGCATGTTTGTCTTCGTCTGTGTACACTGGCCGACCGGGACGGCACGGCGGCGCGGCTCATGCAAATGGGTACGGCCGGGCAACCGGATCACGGGAGGTTCGCATCGATGGTGTCAGTTGAACCTGACGTGGGTCCGGGGTTACCATTTGGAATCCTCGTAAAACCTGAAAGCAGTCGAGCTTATGGCTGAAGGCACATCGATCCGGTCGCTGGCGCTGGCGCTGGTATCTGTCCTGATTCCGCTGTCTGCGGCGCATTCGCAGGCGCCGGGCGCAGACGTCATTGCGTTCAGCGACAGCCTGTCGGGAGGGCCCGGGGCAAGTGCTCCGTTCACGCTGACGCAGCTGCAGTACGAGCGGGTGAAGGAGGCGCGGCTTCAGATGCGTTACGGGATCAAGAAGCTGTTCCGTGAGCGGGGCGTATCGTATCCGGCAGTGGAGGCATACGTCCGGATCTTCAAGCGGGAGCGTCAGTTGGAGCTGTGGGTGAGGCCGTCGGTGAACGACGCGTACACACTGCTTCGGACGTATGACATCTGCGCGCTGTCGGGTGAGCTGGGTCCGAAGCGGAAGCAGGGTGACGGCCAGGTCCCGGAAGGTTTCTACAGCATCGACAACTTCAATCCCTACAGCGATTACCACCTTTCTCTGCACATCAACTATCCGAACCGTTCGGACGAGCTGATGGGAAAGCAGCCCGATCCGGGCGGCAACATCTTCATCCACGGCGGCTGTAACTCCATAGGGTGTCTGGCTTTGACGGACGAGGGCATCAAGGAGCTGTACTGGATCGCGGTGGAGACGCGTGCGAACGGGCAGAAGAAGATTCCGGTGGACATCTTCCCGGCGAGGCTGGGGGATACGGATTTCAACAACCTGACAAAAGCGTTCTCCGGCAACGGTTCCCTGGTGGCCTTCTGGCGCTCGCTCAAGCCCGCCTATGACTACTTCGAGGCCAACCACCGGCTGCCGCGCGTGCGGATCGACAACAGCGGCCGGTACGTGGTGAACGATGTTGTGCCGCCGTCAGGCCCTGCGCCCCTTGGGAATCCGCTGGGCCGGCCGCTCGGTTCCCCCGTTGGTGCGGCTCCCGCGACCACGGAGTCCGCCACCGGCGCAAAGGGTGGAGCCCCTTCTCTCACACCGAATTCGACCGCATCGGCCATACGGGGCACAGGCCGGGCAGCGGTGAATCCCCGTCCGGGCAAGCCGCTGGGCAAGCAGGTCACACCGGGCGCGGGCAACAACTGACGCCGCGGAAAAAAGCACTCCAGAACGCCTGTTTCGGGCGGCAAATAGTTCCGGAATCGCCAACAAAGTAACGGGAGAGCGCATCGCGAAACGGTCGTGATGCGCTCTCTCAGTTCGCTGAATTGTCTGAAAACAGGACGGTACGCGAGATGCCCTTCTTATGATCGCGCACCCGCAGGGGACCACACGATGATGACAGTCCAGAAACAGCATTCTGGCGACGAGCGGGGGGATCGCACCCCCGACGAGTCGATGCTCTATCAGATCCTGGAGGCGGCCGCGCACCTGACGGGTGCGCGTTCCGCGTTTATCGAGCGTCTGGATCCTCTGACGCACGAGACGTGGGTCGTCGTGACGTACGGCCTGCCCGCAGTTCAGGCGGGGGACCCGGCCGAGCGAAGTGCGACACCCAGCCGCCTGACCTTCCCTCTGACCGTGGGCGGCGATCGCGTGGGCGCGCTGGTCTGCCTGGATGTCCCCGCCACCGTGACACTGGACCCGACGCAGCCCGGTCAGATCGAGCTGCTGACGGCGCTCGCGTCTACGGCGCTGCGCAACATGCAGCTGGCGCAGCAGCTCGAGCGTGCGACGTCGGCCGCGATGGAGCGGCGGTTCCGCCTGCTGAACGGTCTGGTGCATTACCTCAAGAACACACTGGGCGCCGCGGGCGAGTATGTGCAGCTGCTCGAGATGGAATCCGATCTGACGCACCGGCAGCAGCAGTTCATGAGTGCGAGCCAGCGCAATATCGACGGCGCGATCCGCCTGCTGAACGAGCTGATCGACCTGAGCCGCGTGGAGACCGGCCGTTTCGCAGTCGAGCGCGAGCCGATCGATCCCGCGCTGATCGTCCGCGGACTGCTGCGCGACTACGAGATGCTCAATGCGACGAGTGGTGTGCGCTTCGGCCTCGACCAGCCGCACGCCCTGCCCGTCATAGAGACGGACGTGAACCTGGTTCGGCGAATCCTCGATACACTGTTGTCGAACGCGGTGAAGTACACGCCGGCCGGTGGCTATGTGTGGGTGCGGGCGGACGTGCGCGCAGGTCGGCGCCTGGACGATCCGCGATCCTGGCTGTGCATCTCCGTGCATGACGACGGTCCGGGTGTGCCGGACCGCGACCTGGTGTTCGAAGAAGTGATCCGCGCCGAGTCCAACACGACGATGCCCGGCTTCCGTCTGGCCATCAGTCGCCGCATTGCACGCCTGCTCGGCGGTGACCTCACGCTGGACCCGCGAGACGGCGGCGGGTCCAGCTTCTCGCTCTGGCTGCCTACACCCTGATCGAACAGCGGGTCAGGACCCGACCGTCCTGCGTGCGATCCGCGTAAGACGTCGCATGGTCCCGCGCTGAATGCGGGACGCCTCATCCAGACGGCGCTCATGCGCCGACAGCAGGTCACTCCTGCTGATGATCCCGATCACACGACCATCCATGCGATCGACCACCGGCAGTCGCCCGACGCCCGCGCGAACCATGTGATCCGCGGCCTCGCGCAGCGTGTTGTCCTCGAACGCGACCGTCGGCCGGCGATGGATCAGTGCGCCGAGCTCCGGATCGCCATCGCCGCCCGTCTCCGGATCGAGCAGGTCGCGGCGGGTGAGCACGCCCGCGATGCGGCCCTGTGTGTCCACGACCGGGAATCCCTGGTGCGACGACTCGTTGTTGCGCGAGCCCAGCCACGCGCGCACATCCGACAGTCGCCGCGTCGCATCCAGTGCCACCACCTCCGTCGTCATGACATCCGCGACCGAATGCTGAGCCATGAAGTCTGCAGCGTACTCGGGGCGGATCACGACACCCCGGCGCGCAAGGCGCTCGGTCATGATCGAGGTCTTCATCATCGAAACCGAGATGAGGTATGCACCGCTGCAGCCGGCGAGGAGCGGCAGGAGGCCGAGCGGCTGGCGCGTCGCCTCGAATGCGAACACGATGGATGCGAGCAGCGCATGTGATGCGCCGGCGAACATGGCGGCCATGCCGACGAGGCCTGCGACGGGTACACTGATGCCGAGGCCCGGTGCCACACTGCCCACCGCGCCGCCCGCGAGTGCGCCGACGCCGCCGCCGAGGATGAACAGCGGCGCCAGCGTTCCGCCGGATGTGCCGCTGCCGAGATAGACCGACCATACGACGAGCTTCAGTACGACGAGCGTAAGCAGTGCGACGCCGAGTGTCTCGCCGGTGAGGATGGCATCCACGTGCGCGTATCCGACGCCGAGCACGCGCGGGTCGATATAGCCGACGACACCGACCACGACCGCGCCGATGGCCGGCCACCACATCCAGTGGACCGGCAGATGCTCAAAGCAGTCTTCGATCCAGTAGACGAGGCGCGTCACGCCGACAGCGGCAAAGCCGATGAGCGCGCCGAGCAGGACATAGAAAACGAGCGCGGTCCACGCCGGCTCGCCGATGGCGCGCATGGGGAATGCGGGCTCGCCACTGATGATCAGAAGACGCACGGCATCCGCTGCACACGCAGCGAGTGCGACGGGGATGATGGAGCGCGCTCGATATTCGAAGAGCAGCAACTCGATCGCGAGCAGCACGGCGGAGACGGGTGTACCGAACGTGGCGGCCATGCCGGCCGCAGCGCCGGCTGCGAGCAGTGTCTTCCGCTCGTCGCTCGTGATATGCAGGAGCTGACCGACCGTCGAACCCAGTGCACCGCCGGTCGCGATGATGGGGCCTTCCGCGCCGAACGGCCCGCCCGTGCCGATGGCGACTGCAGCGGAGAGCGGCTTCAGGAACATGAGACGGAGCGGGATGCGGCTCTCCCCGTACAGCACCTTCTCCATCACTTCCGGAATGCCGTGGCCGCGTATTGCGGGCGAGCCGTAGCGGGCCATCAGTCCGATGATCAGTGCGCCGATGATTGGAATGATGATGACCCACGCGCCGACCAGTGTGAGTGATGGCTCGACGAAGTCGAAGCTTACGCGGCCGTAGAATGTGAGATTGGTGATCAGGGCTATCAGCGCGAGGAGCACCTTGGCGATTATTCCGCCGCCGATGCCGATGATGATTGCAACACCTGCTATGACGGTCAGCCGGATGCTGCGGACTTCGCCGGCGGGTGCATCCAGCTCGAACTGGTCTTCTGGCATTGTGGCTTCACGTCCCATCTCGATTCCCTTCACCGTTCGGTCGCAGAGGCAGACGCAATCTTGCCTCCACACCGACGGTCCTGCGGTTTTCCAGTGTCAGAGTACCACCGTGGGCCTCGCTGATCTGGCGGCTGAGGGCCAGCCCGATCCCGGAGCCCTGGGGTTTGGTCGTAAAGAACGGCACGAACAGGTTGGACGTATCGGACAGGCCTGCCCCCTCGTCGAGTACGATCACCTCGACGCGGCTGTCGTCGGCGGTCCACGAGATCGTCACGGCGCCGCCGGTCTCTAGTGATGCATCGACCGCGTTGCGCACCAGGTTGATGAGCAGCTGGTCCAGCTGGTCGCTGTCGGCCGACAGGATGACGCGCGGCCCGTCATTGACCCTCACGGGCAGCCGCGTCTCGAGCCTCGCCGTGCGATGCACCCATTCGCCGACATTGACCGGACCCAGCCGTGGCGGTGGCAGCTTCGCGAGACGGGCGTAGGACTGCATGAAGCGGGAGAGCGCATCGGACCGGCCGGCGATGATGCTGAGCCCGCGCTCGAGGTCCGCGTCCGCATCGGCAGGTCGCTCCGGCCGGGCGACGAGGCTGATCAGGCTGCCCGCGATCGACTTGATCGGTGCGAGGGAGTTGTTAATCTCGTGCGAGAGCACACGGATCAGGCGCTGCCAGGCCAGAAGCTCCTCCTCACGGAGTGTCTGGCTCACGTCCGACATCACGAGCAGCTCGTGCGGCTGGCCTCCCTGCCGGAAGCTCGTGCGCCGCAGCTCCCACCGGCCGCGCGCGCCGGGGAACGTCGCCTCGAGAATGCGGCGGTCGGCCTCGAGGCACATGTCGAGACCGATCGCTTCGGCAGTCCGGCCGCGCAGCCGCTCCGCCGGCTGTCCGAGCAGCCGCTCGCCTGCGGCGTTGAGCAGCCGCAGCTTGCGCTCGGCATCGAATGCGAACACGGCGACATCGATCTCGTCCATGACCTTGCGCAGCACGGCGGACGCCTCGAGCGCGCCCATGCGCTGCTCGCGGAGCGTGGCACCGAGTGCATTCACTTCGAGCATTGCGAGGCCGAGCGCGTCGCTGGACGTGGCGCCGCGCGAACGGATGGAGTAGTCGCCCTCGAGGAGGGCCGCGAGCAGGTTGGAGAGTGTCTGCAGCGGGCGGACGACGCGTTCGCGAATCGAAAAAGCGAATCCAACCCAGAGTCCGAACACGAGCATGCCGAAGGTCCAGATCACCTTCGGCGAGTATGGCCCGAGAATGAGAAGCACGACGGAGACGGCTGCGCCGGGAGCGCCGGCGGCCAGCGCCAGGAGGAGGACTCTGTCTTCGAAGGCGAGGCGTCGCACGCGGTGAAAATGGCGCTGGAGCACGGATCATGCAAATGCGCGGAGGTCGAGCGCCGTCGCGATGGGACGGTACAATTCATTCGGAGGCGTGACATGTCCGAGCGAGCATTGAAGGGGGGAAGACCGGGGGTGGTTCCACCCGGTCCGGGTCGGCCACATCTCGCGGGCGTGGCTGTCCGCGAAGAAGATGTGGAGCCCCAGCCCGGCCTTCATGTCGCGGGACTGGTCTTCCGCGTCTGCTCCGTCATTATCCTGCTGCTGGCCATATGGCAGTTTGTGGACTGGTGGATGGACCGGCCGCCCGGGGGCGTCGGTATCGGTGTGCTGGTCGGTGATACGATTCGTCTCATCGTCGTTGCCGGAATGCTCTGGGGTGCAAGCGAGCTCGCCGACCTGTTCATCAAGATGCATTACGACATGAGGGCTGGCCGCATCCTGCTTGCCCGTCAGACCTACATGATCCGTCAGATGGGCATCGCCAATGGCGCGCTTCCGGCGGAGCTCCTGAATGGTGAGGCCGACCGGCGTGGAGAGCGGGATGTCGCCGTACCACCGCAAGGCAGGACCGCGTAGGTCGCGCGGCAGCGCGGGCGGCGTCACTGCGATCATCGCTGCAGTGGTGCTGTCCAGCGCGCTGGTAACGCCTATCCTGGACGCGCAGAGCACCAACCCACTGCGCGGTAAACGGCTCTACGTCGACCCCGCTTCGCCCGCACGGAAACAGGCCGATGCATGGCAGCGATCACGCCCCGCCGACGCCGCCGCTCTCCGGCGGATCGCGGAACAACCGCAAGCCATCTGGCTCGGTGACTGGAACAGCGACATACGCCGCGAAGCCGATGCGATCGTCCGGCGCACCGAAGCGGCTGCGGCGATCCCGGTCCTCGTCGCATACAACATTCCCTATCGCGATTGCGGGTCCTATTCCCGCGGCGGATCCCGCGGCGGGGACGCATACCGTCGGTGGATCATCGATCTCGCGCGCGGTCTCGACAGCCGCGCGTCCGTCGTCATCCTCGAGCCGGACGCGACCGCCGGGGTGGACTGCCTGCCGGCGCGTCTTCGCGATGAGCGGTTCGTGCTTCTGCAGGAAGCTGTCGACGTCCTCGAAAAGGCTGGCGCGGCGGTATACGTCGATGCCGGCCATGCAAAATGGCGGTCGGCGGCGGATATGGCGGCGCGCCTGCGCAAGGCGGGCATCGGTGCGGCGACAGGATTCGCGCTCAACGTCTCCAACTATCACAGCACCGGCGTGAACATCACATACGGCAATCAGCTCAGCAGGCTCGTCGGGAGCAAGCATTACGTCATCGATACCAGCCGGAACGGCCGCAGCAATACGGCGCAGAACGAATGGTGCAACGTGCGAAACCAGGCGCTTGGCTATCGCCCGACGACGAACACGGGGGAGCCGCTGGTGGATGCATACCTGTGGGTGAAGAGGCCAGGCGAATCGGATGGCACCTGCAATGGCGGCCCGCGCGCGGGTGAGTGGTGGGCAGACTACGCGGTCGAGCTCAGCAAGGCCGCCGAGGTCCTGGGCAGCCTGGTACCACGCTGAACGCCTCAGCCGCCCTCTGACTCGATACCATACTGCTGCAGGCGGCGGTACAGTGCGCTGCGCGAAAGCCCCAGTGTTTCGGCTGCCCGCGACACGTTGCCCTGACTGCGGCCGAGCGCCTTCTTGATCAGATACTTTTCCGCATCCTCGAGCGTCATCTCCTCGAGCCGGCCCGCGCCTTCTCCACGGGGACGCAAACCCAGGTCTTCCGCGCGGACGGCGGAGCCGCGGGCCATGAGAACCGCGCGCTCGATCACATGCTCGAGCTCCCGTACGTTGCCGGGCCAGCCGTACTCGATCATGGCAGCCATCGCATCGCGGTCGAACGCGGTGATTTTCTTCCCGTACTTCGTCGCCTGGATTTTCAGGAAGTGTGAGGCGAGCGCAGCGATGTCCTCCGTGCGGTCGCGCAGCGGCGGCAGATGTATCTGCACCGTGTTCAGGCGATAGAGCAGGTCTTCGCGGAACCGGCCTTCTGAAACTTCCGCATTGATATCGACATTCGTTGCGGATATGACACGCACGTCCACCTGCCGGGTCTTCGATGACCCGACGCGCTGGAATTCTCCTGTCTGGAGCACACGGAGCAGCTTGGCCTGCTGCTTCGGCGGCATGTTGCCGATCTCGTCGAGGAATAATGTGCCACGATCGGCGAGCTCGAAATAACCCACACGATCCGTTTTGGCATCCGTAAACGCGCCCTTTACGTGACCGAACAGCTCGCTCTCGAATACGCCCTCCGACAGACCGCCGGCATTCACGATGATGAGGGGGGCTTCCGCACGCGGGGACATTCCGTGAAGCGTGCGTGCGATGATCTCCTTGCCGGTCCCGTGTTCTCCTGTCACCAGTACATTTGCGTTCGACGGGCCCACACGTTCGAGCAGCTCGAGCACCGGTAACATCGTGCGCGCACCGGCGATCAGATCGGGCACACCCTTCCTCAGCAGCCGGTTCTCGGTCTGGAGCTTCTCCCCTTCGCGCAGCGCGCGGCCGAGCTCGACGTGCGTGCGCAGCAGTGACACGAGGCGCTGATTGTCCCAGGGCTTCTCGACGTAATCGCGCGCTCCGCGACGCATCGCGTCCACCGCGCTCGCGATGCTGCCCCATGCCGTCATCACGATAACCGGCAGAGTCCGGTCAATGGCGAGGAGACTCGTTACGAGATCCAGGCCCTCACGGCCGGAGGTCGTATCACGCGTGTAGTTGAGGTCGATCAGGGCCGCATCGAAGTCGCGGGACTCGACAGCCTCCAGAACCCCAGCCGGCGACGTTACCGTATCAACGGTGAATCCCTCGGTTTTCAACAGCAGTCGCAGCGCTTCCAGCACGTCCTGCTGGTCATCCGCAATCAGAATCCGCCTGGGCCGGGTTGTGTCGCTCATGCCGTGCGTCCGTTTCGGGTGTGCCTGAATCGCGCTGGAAAATGTCAGGCCCGCACCCCCTCTGGAAAGAGGGCGCGGGCCTGTTCCCCAGGGGAACCCTCAGCCTTCGATCAAGGGCTTCCCACCTCTCAGCTGATAGGCCGCTGCCTCCAGCACAACCGCGGACGTGTTGATGTCGAGTGTGCCTGTCGATTTTCCAGTGTCTTCGTATACGCCGGATGCCCAGCCGGCGTCCGTGCGCGTGCGCGTCACGTGGTCTACGGCCAGCCGGGTGTATGCATTCGGCATGAGCGCATGCCAGCCAAGCGCTGCCTTCGTGCTTACCCACCTCGGGCTGTCCAGCGACTTGCCTGGCGTCACCAGGTCGATCATGAATGGCTTGCCGTTCGCGATTATGCAGTAGTAATAGAAATAGTGCGGGGCTACTGCCACCGCGTCCTCGCTCACGACCGTGAGTGTTCCAGTTTTCTCATACCTCGCCTGCTGCACCTGAAGCACCTTCTCAGCCAGTGCACGCATGTCAGGTGTCAAACCCACTTCGAGTCCCATCAGGATGAATGGCTCGCTGTTCAGCCGGTCCAGACCCCGCCTGTCTCGCGGCAGGTTTACGCCCATGACATCCATCGGCGATGCGTTCGTGGCCACCGCTGCGGCATTTCCGACGTTCGCATTCCACAGTGCGAATCCGTGCGCGGCATATTGTTCATAGCCGATTCGCCCTTCCTGGAATGTCCAGGGCTTGCCGCTCGATCCCACCATGCGGCCGTGCAGGTACCCATCTTTTACGACTTGCGACATGTCGATCCGCTTGACGACCCGTTCCACTGCAGGCGCCAGGTCGGGATCACGCGTCGCCACTACCTTCGCCGCTATCAGAAGCCGGCCGAGATCGGTTGCCGACCAGCCGGTCGCGCCTCTCTGTCCGTCGCCGGCTGAACCGGTCGTCGTCGAATACGTTTTGTTGTATGCGGCTCTATCGTAAAGCTGCGCCCGCTCCATCGTGCCCAGTGTTTTCAGCACACGCTGCCGATAATCCGCCGTGCTGATCAGTCCGACATCCCGCGCAGCGAGAAATGCCAGCAGCTGCGCACCGATGTCCCATGTCGTCGTGTAGTGCCACTCGGGGCTTCCATTCACAAGGCCCGTCCGGCTCTGATAATTCGCATCCAGGTACTTCCACGCCGCGGCCGCTGCATCCCTGTAGAACGCGGACTCCGCTGCCGTAAGCGGCGGGCGCGGCAGCCGGGACACTGATTCCTCCAGCACACCGGGATCCCATGTGATCGACGATGCATCCCCTCCCGAACCACCGCCGCGATAGCCGGGAGACGACGGTATTGCCAGGAAGGCGACGCCTCCAATTACCACGATCCCAGCCGCGGCTGCCGTTATCCTCCGCATCACACGCCCTGATTTCACGAGTCAACTTCCTTCACCTGATGGGTTTAGCAGCGTCGGGTTGCAAGCTTCAGACCCTACCGGGCGGCACAGTTCTGGCAAAACACATGGCGGACCTGCCCCCGGAGCCATAACGAATGACCCACGTTGAACGCCCCGCCACCGTCACAGGCGAGGCCCCTGTGATCCCGCGCGGATTCGTCGACATCAAGCCGATGCCCGTGTGGCACGAGCGCCTGATTCACGTCGTGGCCGCATGCGCCGTGGTATATGGCGGGTACTGGATCCTCTGGCGGTGGTCGGCCACCATCAATCCCGACCCGTATGCGCTCCCGTTCTCGCTGATCCTCCTGGTCGCCGAGACCTGGGCGTACCTCACGATGTGTCTTTTCGTTTTCATCACCTGGAAGCTGTCCGATCGGGAGCCGGGGCCGCCGCCGGAAGGCCGTACGGTGGACGTGTTCATAACCTGTTACAACGAGCCGCTGGAGATTCTGCGCCGGACGGCAATCGGTGCGCGTGCGATCCGGTACCCTCACCGCACGTATCTGCTGGATGATGGTAAGCGGGACGAGGTTCGCGCGATGTGCGAGGATCTGGGGATCGGATATATCCGGCGGGTAAACAACGAGAATGCAAAGGCCGGCAATCTGAACCATGCGCTGGCATTGACGGATGGCGAGTTCATCCTGCAGCTGGATGCGGATCACGTTCCGCTGCCGAACATCCTGGACCGTATGCTCGGCCACTTCAACGACCCCGCGATCGCGCTGGTGCAGTCGCCACAGGATTTCTACAACACGGATTCCTTCACGCATGTAGTGAATGACGAGGGTCGTCGGCTGTGGGAGGAGAACCGCATCTTCTATTCGTTGATCCAGCCCGGTCGGGACCGCTACAACGCGAGTTTTTTCTGCGGTAGCTGCGGTGTCCTGCGCAGGAGTGCATTGGTAGCGATCGGCGGCTTTCAGTCACAGACGATCATCGAGGACATGGAGACGACGATCGCGCTGCATCGTCGTGGGTGGAAGACTGCGTATCACAGGGAAACGCTGGCGTACGGCCTTTCGCCGGCGGCGGCAGAAGCGTACCACGTGCAGCGGCTGCGATGGGGACAGGGTGCGATGCAGGTGATCCGGAAGCTGAAGCCGCTCACGGCGACAGGTCTGACGCTGCAGCAGCGTATCTGCTATTTCGCGGGCACGACGTGCTATTTCGAGGGATGGCAGAAGTTCGTCTTTTACGCGATGCCCCTTCTGTATTTTCTGACAGGCGCAATGGCCATCGCAGGGAACCAGACCGAGTTCCTGGTGCGCCTCGTTCCGTATCTGGTCCTGGCGATCGCAGCCTTCGAGCTTCTGTCCCGCGGTACTGGCTATCTGTTCATCAGCGAGCGTTACACGATGGTGCGGTTCTACACCTACATGCTCACGCTGGGTGCACTGTTCACCCGGAAGCCCCTGAAGTTCAATGTGACGCCAAAGGGCATGACAGGGGTGCCGCTCAAGACCTATGCACCGCAGCTCATACTGCTCATTGTCTCAGTGGTTGCGCCGATCTGGGCGACCGTCGCCTGGGTGAACGGGTGGATCGACTACGAGGCCGCGGGCTGGGGTGCGATGGCATTCTGGATGAACGGCCTGTGGGCGTTCTGGAATTTCCACTTCGCGTTTCATGTCGTTCGCCACAGCCTGATGATGCGCCAGCAGCGGGAAGACCACCGCTTCCTGGAGCGGCTGCCGATTACCGTGTGCGTGGAGCCGTCGGATGGTGCGGCGGACGTCGTTCACGCGCTGACGACGGATCTGAACCCGCTGGGGCTGGGCTTCCGTGCGACCACGACGGTGCCGGTGGGAACGGAAGTCGGGATTGAACTGCCGCTGGCGGGTCAGACCGTACGCACAACCGGACGTATCATCTATGTGAAGGAGCAGAAGACGTCCTTCGGCACAGCATTCATGCACGGTGTACGGTTTGGCGACCTGCCGATGGCGGTGCGTGACACGATCGAGCTGCACTGTACGCACCATGCAATGCCGTTGTGGCGGCAGAGGTATCGCCAGAACATCGATATCGTCACGCGTGCGCGCGAGATCGTCAGCAACACGCGCTCGGGAAGCCGCCGCCTGGTGCAGCTGCCTGTCCAGCTGCTCACGGTGAATACGGACGGCACCACGACGGACTTCGGCGCGTCCTTCATGCTGGAGGAGGTCAGCGACAGGGGCGCACGTCTCGTGGGTGATCAGCCGATCGCTCCGGGAACGCAGGTCGAATACGAAGTGATCGGGACCAGCATAACCGGGGTGGGTACGGTACGTTTCGCGCGCGCGCTGGAGACATCCCTCGCGATCCAGTTTGCGATCGGCATCGAGGCGGACCGGATGGCTGCAGCGTGAGCGGCCGCAGGAAGAAAGTCGCGTCGGGCGGCCCGATCGTCATTCATCAGCCATCGCCGTATCCTGAGGCGGAAGCAGGAGCGGGCTGGCGGCCCCCGGTCAGGGTGACCGCCCGCGCCGCGAAGATCTATCATGGAGATGCGGAGCTTCGCGCACCGATCGACACGGGCGTGGAGACGAAGCCGGCGAGGCGTGCAGCCGCGGTGGATGCATTGCGCGGCCTGTTCCTGCTCTCGATGACGCTGGGTTTTACGATTCAGCCGGAGATATTTCCGGTCTGGATGTATCACCGGCAGTTTCCACCACCCGGTCATGCGTTCGTCGACGTGGCGGGCATCAGCTGGCGGGACGTGACTTATGGTGCGTTCCTGTTTTCCATGGCTGCTGCCGTGCCGATCACTCTGGCCTTGCGCATCGCCCGGGGTGCCACGGAGTTCGGGATCATTGGCGCCGCCCTGAAGCGGGCGTTCATGCTGTTCGTGTTCGCGCTCCTGATCGGACATTCGAACAGTTATTTCATCGGCGAATACACACAGCGTTCGCGCCTGATCGGCGTGATTGGCTTCCTGCTGACGTTCCTCGTCTTTACGCGGGCCCGCAAGGATTGGAACCGTGACCGGTTCGAGACCCTGCAGCGCTGGGGCTGGGGAGCAGTCGTGGCGTTTCTCGCTCTGTCGCCGCTGATCTACGACCGCATGTTTTCAATCTACCGCCGGGATGACATCATTTCCGCCCTGGCGTTCGCCGCGTTGACCGGCTGGATCATCTGGTACTTCACCCGCCGCAACATACCCGCTCGGCTTGCAGTGCTCGCCGTGGTCGTCGCGCTTTTCATCGGTGCACAGAAGGCCGGTCCGGTCCAGGATTTCTGGTACGGCTCCCCGCTTCCATTCCTGTTCAACAATTCGTCGCTCGTCCTGCTGTGCGTAGTCATTCCAGGGACTATCGCGGGCGACCTGATTCTGCGGTGGATGCAGACAGCCGTGGAGGCACCTGCTGAACGCGGCTTCGGCCGGCTGCGTGCGGGCATGCTGCTGGTCCTCGCGCTGTCAGCAACGCCCATTCTCGTCGTCGGGATCTACCACCGTCAGACACTCGGGACCGCACTGGCCCTCGCCGCAGTCAGCGCCGGAGCAATCGCGCTTTCCTGGTCGGCGCGTACACCTACGGAGCGGCTCGTCCGGGACACATTCGCCTGGTCTGCCGCCTGGATCATGCTGGGGATGCTGCTCGAGCCGATGGGCGGCGGGATGCGCAAGGTTCCCGATAACCTGAGCTACTACTTCGCAATTGCCGGCGTGAGCATGATGCTGTTGAACGCAGCGACGCTCATAACTGAAATCTTCGGTTCCGGCCGGTCCGTCCGCTTTCTCACGGATGTCGGTCAGAATCCGATGCTCTGCTATATCCTGTATTCGGTGTTCCTGAACTCGCTGCTCGAGATGGTGCCGGGACTGAGGGATTTCATGCGGGGGTCACAGGGCGCCTCCATCGTGCGCAGCTTCGCGATGGTGCTGATCGTCGGGCTGATTACCCGCGAATTTACGCGCCGGCGGATATTCTGGCGGGCATAGGACGCGACGACCCGGAGCGGATGTGCTGCAGGGCGTCGTACGCCCGCCGTCTCCAGGCCTCTCCGGAAAGCTGGTGGTTTGTCAGCCGCTCGTAGTCGAGCGGGCCGTCATGCGGCGGCTTCGTGTAGTTGTACCGCGGGGCCGGACGGAAGCGCTCGAGACCGGTAGGGAACGTCGCAAGGCATTCCTGCTGTGTCTTGAAACACCGGTACATTTCGGCCTTCAGCAGGCGAAGCCGGTCGGGCAGCGCCAATGTGCGCGCATCATCCCGCGGCCCGAACGGCAGAAATTGCGCAACCGCCCTTGTTCCTCCCTGATTGTAGTACGAGGTGAGCTCCAGCACGGCAGGGATTGCCACGCCTTCACGGCGCAACAGAACGCAGGCGAGCTGCACGGCGAGCGAAATCGAGTCATGGTCGGTGTGCCCGCCCTCGTACGGGTGAGTCACAACGACATCGGGCTGGAGTGACTCGATCAGCTCGGCAATGAGGTATGACATGTGGACCATGTGCTTGTCCGCCTCCCCGTCCTGTATGCCCAGGCACAGCATTCTCTCGGGAGCAACGCCGGCCAGGCGCATGGCATTCAGGGCCTCGCGCCGCCGCGCGGTGGCGTAATCGTCCGGGTGGTCGAACCCGAATCGACGGGCGTAGGCGGCGCTGCGCGGTGCTCCGTTCGTTACATGGACAACCGTAACGTTCTCCAGCCTGCTGATCTGACCTCCCATTCCGATCGATTCATCATCCTGGTGCGCCACGATGACCATCGTATGCGGTGCGAGCTTCTTCACCGCATCGACATCGCCGCAGAAGTCCCTGAGAATGTGCCTGACCTGGCGACGCGGCAGACGAAAGCGAGCATCCCGCTGCATCCGATCGAGAGCACTATCCGATAATCCACCACCGACTTCCGATATCGATCGTTCGACCTCGGGTGGAAGAATTCCGCTGGCCAGGCTAACCATCACCCCCAGCTCGCTCCTCGAGTCGAATCCGGGCGCAAGGCTCTCGAGCGGTGGAGCCTGGATGATCGGCTGGCGGTCTAGCAGGTCGATGTGCCTGGTGAGCGTTCCGGCGGAATCCGCCGTCCGCGCGGCGGGTCTGTCTTCAGTTGCTTCGTCGTCTGTGGCGGCCGGTGGTCGTCCGGCGGGCGGCGGTGGACTGTTCTCCGGTGTGGCCATGCTGCTTCCGATGTCTGGTGCCTTCTTGCTATCACATTGCGTGTGTTGCACTTACGGGCAAAACATATGCCGCCGGACGGACCACCGCGGCGCGGGAGTTGCAAACCGCAGGCGGCCGTACGCGGAGTCTCGTTCGTAAAACGCAGGGAGGGAATGAATGGTCAGGGCGTTTGTGAAGCTGACAGTCGCGGTGGTTTCCATGACCGTGAGCGTGTCCCACGCCTCGGCGCAGTGGGGAGTCACGGCACTGGGAGTAGGCGAGTGGGATACGAATGAAACGCTGGTGCTGCTCGCCGGTTTGAGCGCGGGCCCGGGTGGCAGTGGATTGAGTCCGCTGGTTGGTGCGCAGGCGTCATGGGTTCGGTTCGAGACCGGTGACGCAGATGTTTCGGTGCGTACCATCCGTCCATATGGTGGCGCGCGATACGGTTTTGGCAGCGGCAGTGCATACGGCACGCTGGGGTACGCGTTCCAGTCCCGGAGTGAAGACATCGAGGGTCCGATCGGAGTGATCGGTTCGGCGGGCGACACGGATGACGGTGCAGTGGTGAGCGGAGGCGTGGAGTACTGGGGAACGGGCGGTCCGCTGGGCGCCCAGGCTCTGGCCAGCTACAACCTCGGCGGCGAATCGCTGTGGACCCGCGGCCGTGTGACAACGCGTGTGTCCTCGCTGTCCTCGGGTGGGCAGGTGCGATTGGGCGGCGAAGTCGCATACCTGACAGGCGACGGCTATTCAATCGTCCAGCCCGGCGGCGTGGTGGCGTGGCACCGCAGCACCAACGGACTGATCCTGAGTGCCGGCGCGGGTGTGAAGATCCCGGATGAAGGTGACAACGCAACGTATGTGAAGGCGGAAGTCGTTCTACCCTTCCACTGACGGGATCGGGTAACTGGAAAAGCCGTGGTGACTGTTCGCAGCACCGCGGCTTCCTACCGGCGTCCAGTCCTCAAGCTGCGAGCGCGGCCAGCGCGGTCGCGGCGATCTGCACCGTCAAATTGTCCAGGCCGTGAGGGCTGAAGGCCTCAACAGCGGCTCCGGCCAGACCCGCGGCAACCGCCATGCGCGTTGCAGAGGTGGGGTCGAAGCCGGCGGCAAGGCATCCGATGAATGCTGCCGCAGTACCGACTGCGAATACTGCGGAACTCCCTTCAAGACTTCGTGTTGACCGCACGCCGTACAGCGACGGCACACGGAACCTGTGACGTCCCCAGCGCGTGCCGACCGGCTCGCCCACGGCGTCGCCCCAGCCCGCGACGAGATACCCGATGAAGGCATACTGCGCGAAAAGCAGGTTGCCGATGCCGCCGCCGATCGCCGTCGTGAGCAGCGGGATCAGGATGAACCGGCGGCGATGCGGTTCGTCCGTCGCGCGGGCAAGCGCCTCGTAGAACGGAAATCCATTGCCGCGCCACACGGCGAACAGCACGATCAGGCTCACGGCGACGCCGTACACCACCACGCCCGTCAGACCCCACACGATCTGCACGACGCTCGCGCCCGTGAAGATGCTGAAATGGAAAACCTTGCGGGTGTAAGGTGTGCGGATACCCCTCTGGATGCGGAGCCAGCCGACGAGTGCGCCCATGGTGGCGCCGTAGAGCAGTGCGACCGGCGCCACTCGCAGGATGGTGGCGCCGGTCGGGACGAACTGCAGGATGTGGCTGTCGAGACTCTGCACTTTGGTCGGTCGAAGCCTCAGCCGGCGAGGATGTAGTGGCAGCCGGCTTCCTGCGCGCGCAGGGCGGCGAAGATGCCGGACGGCTGCAGGATGACGCGCGGGATCAGGTGCGCCTTTGCCAGTTCGAGCGCAGCTTCCCGCGAGAGATTGCGGTCCGCGCGGCGGAAGCGACCCGCTGCCTGTTGAAACGCCACATTGCACACCAGCACAATGCCGCCGCCATCCAGGAATGTCGCCAGGCTGTTCGGCCCCGTCCCGCTCAGCGGGTTCTTCCCCGCACTGGACGAAGCGGGCGACGGTGTCGCGGGTGCAGTCGATGCCGCTGCCTGCGACGGCGTTTCGGCAGATGACGCCGGTTGGGCGGGCGACGGCGTCGCGGGCGTCGGTGCGGGTCCCGCCTGCGACGGCGTCGCGGGCGCGGGTGCAGCCGGGCGCGGAGTGTCTTCCCCGGCGAGCTCGCGGGCGATGTCGAACTTCGTCCAGTAGTCGTCGTCGAGGGCGAGCGCAGTGCCACTGTGGCGCAGGACGACGACGGGCGACATGTCGGCGCGGTCGGTGCCATAGACTTCGCGGTACTGGTTCATCCACATGTTCGCGCGGAAGACGGCCGCGCCATCGGAGATGCCGGGCGAGTCGAAGACGGCGCGGTGGCGGCCGGTGACGCGATCGACCCACGTCATGTCCCAGTCGGCGGCGATCGGAGTGATGCCGTCGCCTGAAGCAGACGCCGTGGATGCGAAGGGCTGGCCATGGAGCGGTGCGGCGGCGGCAATCAGGCCGGAAGCGCCGGCAATGCCGAGAAAGTCACGACGTGGCAGAGTCATTTGGATTCCATCCAGGAGTCTGTGGGCTGCGCGAAGGTATATCCGCCGTTGAGCCGTCGCCAGAAGGCTCGTTTTCCGATTGCGTCCGTGCGGTAACGTGGAACGGGGGCGGGACCGCTCGCGCAGTCCGCCCCCGTCCTTCCGAAGTCAATCGCCGGTCAGCTGTTGACTTCGAATCCGCTCTCCTCGAGCTCGTGTGCCTTGAGCGAGTCGCCGTCATTGACGACCTGGCCGTCGAAGAAGTAGATGGTGCGCTCGGCGTGGCGGGCATAACGCGGGTCATGCGTCACCATGCAGATGGTCGCGCCGTCGGCGTGCAGCTCCTTCAGCAGGTCCATCACGGACTCGCCGTTCTTGGAGTCGAGGTTACCGGTCGGCTCGTCGGCGAGAACGATCAGCGGCTTGCCGACGATGGCGCGGGCCACCGCGACGCGCTGCTGCTGACCGCCGGAGAGCTGCGACGGGTAGTGCTTCGTGCGGTGGGACATCCCCACGCGCTCGAGCGCCGCCTGCACGCGGTCCTTCCGCTCCGAAGACGACATGCCGCGATACGTCAGCGGCAGCTCGACGTTCTCGAAGACCGTGAGGTCACCGATGAGATTGAATGCCTGGAAGACGAAGCCAATCTGGCGGTTGCGCACGCGTGCGCGCGCCGACGCCGACAGGCTCGAGACATCCTCGCCGTCCAGGTAGTACGTGCCGTCCGTGGGAGTGTCGAGCAGACCGAGCAGCGAAAGCAGCGTGGTCTTGCCGCAGCCCGACGGACCGCCGATCGCGATGTACTCGCCGCGATTGATCTGTAGCTGGACGTTGGAGAGCGCGTGCGTCTCCACTTCGTCCGTGTAGAACACCTTGCTCACATTGTCCAACCGGATGAGTGCATCCGTCGCCTGCTGCATGTGCCGCTCCCTGCTGTTCGGGTTACCTGTGTCCTGCATCACTTGGGCTGCATCGCTACTTGAGACGCACCTTGTCGTACTTCGAGTACGTGTCCATCGGCGACAGGATCACCACGTCGCCCTCCTTCAGACCCCCGACGATCTCCACCTGGTTGACCGAAGTCCGTCCCAGCCTGACCGTCACCTGCTCCGCCGTCTTGCCGTCCGGCGAGATCTTGAACAGTGAAATCGAGCCGCCCGCCTGCCCGAAACCCGGCCGCTGCATGTGCAGGACATCGGAGAGACGGTCGATCTCGATCTTGCCATCGATGCTCAGGTCCGGCCGAGCGCTGGCCGGAAGGTCGCCTTCGAGTGCGATGTCGACGCCGAACGTACCCGTCTGCTCAGCCGGGTCGATCCGAACTACGAATCCCTGGATCGTATCGTTTCGCGTATCGATCGACGCCTTCTGCCCGATGGCCACGTCCTGGATCTGCGTGCCCGGTATCCGGATAGTCGCCTTCAGTCGGCCAGGCTGGATCACGCGGGCGAGCTCCTGCCCTGCATTGACCCAGGCGCCGATCTGCAGGTCGAGACCCTGGAGCACCCCCGCAGCGACCGCGCGGACGTTCATCGACTCGAGGTTGCGCCGCTGGAAGTTCACGGACTCCTGGAGCCGTGCGACCTGCTGCGTCTGCGAGCTGATCTGCTCGTTGACGGTCCCCTGCGCAAGGGTGAGCTGCTCCTTCGCCGCCTCGAGCCGCTGCCTCGCCTCCTCCGCCGCGTCCTTCGTGCGGGCGGCCTCGTTGCGGGCGATCAGGCCGTCCCGCGCCAGGTCTTCGTTGACCTTCGCCTGTCGGACCGCCTCATTGTACGCCGTCTGCGCGCTCGCGACCGCCGACTTCTGCTGCAGGATCTGGCTCTGGAGGTTCGCCCGCAGCGTGATCAGGTTGGTCTGCGCCTCGTTGAGGAACCGCTCGGCGTCCAGCAGCTGGCGATCTTCGTCCGGGTTGGTCATCCGGAGAAGGAGCGTACCCGCGGACACCGGCTGACCCGGACGAACATAAACTTCTTCGACCCGGCCTGAGGTCATTGCCGGGATGATCCGTATCTGCTCAGGGACGAGTGTACCGGGACCGCTCACTTCCCGCACGAAAGCTCCCCGCCGGACCGTATCCGGCCAGAGGGTGGCGGCCTCCACCGTCGGAAGGGCCGTCTCGAGCTGAGACAGCGCCAGCGTGATCCCCGCGGCGGCCAGGATCCCGCCGCCGATGTACCACGGCTTCCGGTTCTTCTTCTTGTCGGTCCTGACTTTATCCATGGTCTTCCTCTAAGAGTCCAGTCTCGTGTCTTTTGCGACGGTTGCGACGACGGGCTGCGACGGTTGCGCGCTCAGCGGAGCGGTCGGCCGACGGCGTTCTCGAGTGCCGCGAAGTTCTCGTGGAATGAGTAAAGTGCTGCGAGCCTTGCCTGGTCCGCCTGTGCTTTCGTGCTCTGCGCGAGCATCAGCTCGACGATCGAGCCGGCGCCCAGCGAGTAGCGCTCCTGTGCGAGCCGGAGCTGCTCTGCAGCAGCCGCCGTGTTCCGGTCCTCGAGTGCAACCGTGCTGTACGCCGTCTGGAGCGCGTCGTACGCATTCGCGACCTGCGCCCTGCGGTTCAGCTCCTCCGCGCGCGCCGCATACGACGCGTCCTGCGCCGCTGCCCGCGCCTCCTGCACGTTCCGCTCGCGCGTGAACCCGTTGAAGATCGGGAACGACATGCTGAGCCCGAAGCTCGCCGGGTTCTTCGTGAAGTTGAAGGGGAACATGCTGTTGGCCGCGAGTGCATCGCGCCGGTCCGAGTCCGTGAACACGAAGCGCGAGCAGTCCTGGGGGTAGCCGGGCAGCGGGCTCGTCAGGCGCGCGCTCAGCTCGTTGTTCGCCTCGCAGTTCTCGCGTGCATTCGCAACGCCCGACTCCGCCATGCTCAACAGCGCGTCGTCGTCCGCAATGGCGCGGGTGTAGCCACCTACGCCGCCGGACAGATTGAAGGTCGGAAGATACGACAGGTTCGCTGCGCGCGACGCGGCTTTGCTGGCACTCACCTGCGCACGTGCGGCCGTGATCGACGGGTGCGACTGCGTCGCCCACGCCTGCAGCTCCTGCAGTGACCAGGTCGGCGCAGCCACCGTGAACGTGCTGGTGAGCTGCACATCGTGATCGAGGTCCACGCCCATGAGCTGAAGCAGTGCGCGGCGCTGCGCGCGAGCCGCACTGTTCGCCTGGAGCAGCGCAACCTCCGCACGACCACTGCTCACTTCCGCCTGCGCAACATCGAGACGGGGCGCGGCACCCGCGTCGTAGCGCGCCTGCGCCAGACGCTCCGCCGTCTTTGCCGTCTCCAGCTCCTGCTCGCGCAGCTTCACTTCGTCCGCCGTGCGCAGCGCCGTGACATACTGCCGCGTGACATCCGCCGCGAGGCTGTACTCTGCCGCCGCAATCCGCGCATCCGTCGCCGTGCGGTTCGCCCGCGCCCGCGACATGTCCAGGAACGTGTTCGGGCTGAGCTGCAGGCTGCCGCCGATGCTGTAGGATGACGTGTAGCTCGCCGGGTTGGTGCTCACGATCGCGCCGGAGTTGCCGACCCGCTCCTCACCCGCCGCGTAGTAGTTCATGTTGCCATTCACGCCGAACGACGGCAGCAGACCCGCGTACGCCTCGCGCACGGCCCAGTCCGCACTCGTCGCGTCATTCGTGACCGCGCGGTACGTCGGATTGTTGATGCGGGCCAGCCGGATGGCCTCTTCCAGCGTCAGAACAGCCTGCGGCTGTGCATTTGTCTGAGCTGCCGTGACCGGCGCGGGCGGCGGTGCGGGCTCCTGCGCCACCAGGGGTACGGCCAGCATCAGCAGCAGAATGGCCAGCACGACCAGGCGCGCGGTGTCCAGGGTCGTGCGAATGATCGAAGCGGTTCTTGTTGACGTCATCGTCGTTCTGCGTTCGGGAATCCGGTCGTTTAATGCGTGGTCCCGTAAAGGAAGACCGGTGCCACGTGCCATTCAGCCCGGAATCCATTGGGGGAGTTTAAGTTTTGCCCTTACGGCCTCGGCGCGAGACGGTTTCTCCGACCGGTTACGGGAATCGCCGTCCCATATCCGCACCCCCACCCTCCGGACCACCCTTCGGAGTGTCGGGTTTGTCCCGCCCGACTATGGGTCCGCCCCGCTATCGACGGCATTATCCCGACGGTCACCCCGCCCAGGCCCCGATTGCCTTGGCGGGCACCTGTTTTTGCCGGAAGTCGGGTCAGGGATGGTCTCCGAACCGTCCATATGCATGAGATCTGACCGATTACACGGCCGAAACGCCGGCAGCGGGGCGCGAAAATGTCTGGAAGTGACAACTCCGAAACATCGAAGGGTGGTCCGTAAGAAATGCGCGGTGGCAGTAGTTATTTCTTATTGACTGGCCACGTCGCTGCAACGATCGTTGATCCACTTGATAACAACACGAACCAGGCAAGGAATGCTTTGATGACGTGGTGCGCAGCGCCCGCCCGCGGGCGACGGTTATTTGCGGGAGTCGTACTGGCCCTGATTGCGGCGTCCGCCGGATGCGAGTTTCCGACGGAGGCGCCGATCTTCGAGAGCCGGTTCGTGCTGCCGGTGGAGAACACAACGCTGTCGGTAAGCGAGCTGCTGCCGTCGAGCCTGACGAGCAACGGCACGGCGTTCAGCCTGGCGCTGGATCCTGCGTCGATCAGCCGTTCGCTCGGGCAGTTGTGTCCGGCATGCGTTCCGTTCAATGGACAGAGCGTTCCCTACCCGGGTTTCACCGGCAGCATTGTCGACACGATCGCGCTGCCGGTGGAGGTGTCGGGCGTCGCCCTCGCGGGCGGCACGATCCAGGTGAGCATGACGAACGCCTTCGGCTTCGACCCTCTGATGCCGCCGGGCGCCGCGACGGGCGGCAGCATCCGGATCCAGGCGTTGAATGGTGCGCAGACGGTGGGCGACACGACGATAACGGGAGCGTTCCCGAACGGCGTCACGCGCGCTGTCGCCGTACGGCTGCTGCCGGTGAATGTGACGGGCCCGATCGAGATCCGTCTGACGATCGTGTCGCCCGCGGGCGGCACCGCTCCCGCGCAGTTCGTGACGATCAATACGAATGGCGCGCTGAACGTGAGCTCGTCGCCGACGGGCGTCTCGGTTTCGTCCGCGGCCATCGCCGTGAATGACGCGGCTGTGACGGTCACGAACGTCGAGCTGGAGCTGTCGGGCGTGGATGAGACGCTGCGCGATCGCACGGTCTCGGGCGCACTGGTGCTGCAGGTGGACAACCCGTTCGCCGTCACCGGCGACTTCACGCTCACGATCACCGGCGGTACGAGCGGACCGATCGTGAAGGCTTTCACGCTGCCTGCAGGCGGTCCGGGCTCGCCGACGGCCACGCGCCGCATCGAGTTCACCGGCACGGAGCTCCAGCAGATCCTGGGGCTGGACGTGATGATGAGCATAGCGGGCACCGTCGACGGCACTTCGCCATTCGTGACGGTAATGCCCGGCCAGGTGGTGACGTTCGAGACGCTGCTGGACCTCGTCGTACGGACCGCGGGTGAAGGCGAGGGTGACCTGTGATGACGGTAATGAAAGGTAGTTCGATGATCACTGCGCGAGTCCGCGCTTCCATGTTCGCGCGTGTATCGGCCGTCGCGCGCTCAGCGTTCACACCTTTTGCCGCGCTCAACACGCATACGGCGCACACCGCGCACACCGCGCACACCGCGGTCACCGCGGTCACCGCGCTCACCTTACTCGCCGTGTCAGCCGTCGCGGCGTCGCCGGCGTCGGCGCAGGTGACGAGTGCGAGTGCGGCGGCGCTCGGGATGGGTGACAACTACACCGCTGCGGCGCGCGGGTATGCCGTCGTGGCATGGAACCCCGCGCTGCTCGGCGTCAGCGGCAACCCGACGTTCTCCTTCCAGGCGCTGACGCTGCGCACGATCGCAGGTGTGGATCCCGTGACGCTCGGCGACCTGGCCGATTACCAGGGCGAGGTCGTGCCGGATGCGGTGAAGCAGGAATGGCTCGACCGCATTACAAGAGAGGGCAGTGAACAGGGCAGCAGCGGCTTCGACGGCAGCTGGCTGACGCTGCAGGCGGACCAGTTCGCGTTCCAGCTGAGCTCGACGGGCCGTGCCATCGGCAACATCTCGCCGGGCATAGCCCAGCTTCTGATGTTCGGGAATGCCGATGCGACGGGAGCTCCGCAGGCCATCGACCTGTCCGGCTCGGAGATGATCGTGGACGCGTATTCGACGGCCGCACTCGGGTTCGCGGTGCCGGTCATGAAGAGCGCAACCGGATCGCGGCTGTCGCTTGGCCTAACTGCGAAATACACGATCGGGCACTTCCTCGCGGTCGGCGAAGAGTCGACCGGCACGTCGACAACGGATCCGGTAGGTGTGCAGCTGCGCTTCCCTGTGGTCCACACGCCGTACAGCGATGAGCAGGGCGGCTTCGAGCCGGAGACGGGCGGCGGTGTCGGTGTGGATGTCGGCGTCGCGTACGAGATGGGTCCGTGGACGTTCTCCGGCACCGTGCAGAACGTGATCAACACGTTCGAGTGGAGGACGGGCGACCTGCTGTTCGTGCCTGGTGAAGTGCTGTTCGATCAGGACACGACGAGCTCCGACTTCGACACGCAGCCGTTCTCGGCGGCACCGCAGTCGCTGCAGGACCGCGTCGAGGACATGAAGTTCAAACCGGTGTTCGCGGCGGGCGCAGCATACCGCATGTCGAACAGGCTTCTGGCGACGGCGGACGCGCGCTTCTCCAGCACGGAGGGCATTGTCGTGGGACCGACGCAGCATGTTGGCGCCGGCGTCGAGTTCCGCCCGCTGTCGTGGCTGCCGCTGCGCGCGGGCGCGGCCTATATCCAGCTGGGTGAGGACAATTCCGGCACGCAGCTGAGCGCCGGTCTCGGCATCCACGTCCTGGGCTTCAACCTCGAGGCCGCCGCGGCACGCCGCGACCTGGACCTCGGCACGGACACGATGCTGATGGTCACACTGCTGTCGCGCGGACTGTAATCCTCACACCGGGCGGCGCGCCCGGCATGGGTGACAGAACGAAAGAACGGTAGAACGACAGACCGGCACAATGACAGAAGCCCATGCACACCCGGATGGTGAGCATGGGCTTCATGTTTTGAGCGGCGCGATCTGCGCTGCGAACCGCCGTATTACGCCTGGCCGGCGTTCGCGGCCAGGCTGACGGGGCGCGTGTCCGACGTCGCATAACGGCGCTCGATGTAGTCATCGAGGATGCGCGTGAATTCGGGGACGATGTTGTCACCGCGCAGTGTGGTGAACAGGCGGCCGTCCACGTAGACGGGCGCAACGGGCTCCTCGAAGGTGCCTGGGAGCGAGATGCCGATATTGGCGTGCTTCGACTCGCCGGGGCCGTTCACGACGCAGCCCATCACGGCGACCTTCAGCTCTTCCACCCCTGCATAACGCGCCCGCCAGGACGGCATGTTCGCCTGGATGTGCGCGGTAATGTCCTCGGCCATGTGCTGGAAGAACGTGGACGTGGTGCGTCCGCAGCCAGGGCAGGACGTGACCTGCGGCAGGAAGCTGCGCAGCTCGAGCGACTGCAGGATCTGCTGTGCGACGAGCACTTCCTCCGACCTGTCGCCGCCGGGGCGTGGCGTGAGCGACACACGGATCGTGTCACCAATGCCCTGCTGCAGCAGCACCGCGAGTCCGGCGGTACTGCCGACGACGCCCTTCATGCCGAGTCCTGCCTCGGTCAGACCCAGGTGCAGCGGGTAATCGCAGCGGGCGGCCAGGCTGGTGTAGACGGTGATGAGGTCCTGAACGCCGGACACCTTCGCGCTGAGGATGATGCGGTCGTGTCCGAGGCCGGCCTCCTCGGCGAGTGCCGCCGAACGCAATGCGCTCTGCACCATCGCCTCGATCATGACGGTCTTCGCGTCCAGGGGATCCGGCGATGCCGCGTTGGCGTCCATCAGCTCGGTCAGGAGCTGCTGGTCGAGGGACCCCCAGTTCACGCCGATCCGGACGGGCTTCCCGTACTCTGCCGCGATTTCGACAATGGTGCGGAAGTTTTCGTCCCGTCGTTTGGCTCCGACGTTCCCCGGATTGATGCGGTACTTGGCCAGGGTGCGTGCGCAGTCGGGGTATTTCGCGAGCAGCAGGTGGCCGTTGTAGTGGAAGTCGCCGACGATCGGGACACTGACGTGCCAGCGGTCGAGGAGAGCGGCGATCTCGGGGACGGCGGCGGCGGCCTCCTCGTTGTTGACGGTGACCCGGACGAGCTCGCTGCCGGCGGCCGCGAGGGCCGCGATCTGCTCGGCGGTGGCAGCGGCATCCGCGGTGTCCGTGTTGGTCATGGACTGGACGGCGATCGGGTGGCGGCTGCCGATGGCCACACCGCCGACGCGGACAGTCGGGGTCTGTCGTCTGCTGCGAATGCTCATGCCGCTAATCTAACCATGAGGCCAGCGGCGGGGCAGAGCTTTTGCGTCCCGGTCCACGGCGTCCCGCCCTCATCGATGGGTCGCACTTCTGGCGGGCGGGCGGTGTAGCCCTAGGTTCATGGATGAAGGACGGGACGACAGGAGCGGAATCGTGTTCAGGAAGATCATTTCGGCCATCGTGCTGGTCGGTGGCATCGTGGCACTCGACATAGCGACCAAGGCGTGGGCGTTCGAATCGCTCACGCACGGTTTCCCGGTGGACGGCCCTGCAGGCGTACCGCTGACGCTCGCGTTCAACCAGGGCATCGCCTTCGGCCTGCCGATCCCGTCGGCCGGCCGCTGGATCATCATTTTCGCCACGATCCTCGTGCTCTTCGTCCTGTCGACGATGTTCCTGACCGCGAAGCCGCGGGACTGGTCCCGGCTTCTCGCGGTGCAGCTCGTCGGTGCCGGCGCGATCGGTAACCTGATCGACCGCGTCCGCTGGGACCGCGGCGTCATCGACTTCATCGGCCCGATCCAGATCGGCTCCGTGCAGTGGCCGATCTTCAATGTGGCGGACATGGCGATCACGACAGGCGCGATCCTGCTCGCATTTTCACTGCTGCGCGAAGACACTGCGGCCACACCCGTGGCCGCAACGGAAACACTCGAAATGGACGGGATGGCAGGCTGATGCCGACAGAGCAGGAGATCGCGCCGGACTTCACGACACTCGACCACGACGGCAATGACTTCACGCTGTCGTCACTGCGCGGGAAGAAAGTCGTGCTGTATTTCTATCCGAAGGATGACACCCCGGGCTGTACCACGCAGGCGTGCGACCTGCGCGACAGCACGAAGGAGATCGAGGCGAAGGGCGCCGTGATTCTCGGCGTGAGTCCGGACAGTCCCGCATCGCACCGCAAGTTCCGCGAGAAGTACAACCTGCCGTTCACACTGCTCTCCGACACGGACCACAAGGTCGCGGAGCTGTACGACGTCTGGCACGAGAAGTCGTTCGCGGGAAAGAAGTACATGGGGAACAACCGCGACACGTTCGTGATCGGCGAGGATGGCCGTCTGGTGAAGTATTTTCCGAAGGTGAAGCCGAGCGAGCATCTCGACCAGGTCCTCGCCGTTCTCTGACGGGCCGGTATTGCTGATGGTCGAGGTTCGCGTTCCGTGCAGTACGTCCAATCTCGGTGCGGGCTTCGACTGCATCGGCCTCGCGTTCCGCCGATATCTCACAGTCCGTTACACGGCCGGCACGGCCGCGCTGCGCGTCGCACGCAGCGGTACGGTCCTGCATCTGCGGGAGTCGCCGGAGCACGATGCAGTCGTGCTGGCGGTGCACGCGTCGCTCGGACCGCACCTGCTGACGGGCTCGCTGGAAATCCATTCCGACATTCCGGTCGGCCGGGGTCTTGGCTCTTCCGCTGCAGCGCGCGTGGCCGGCCTCGCGATCGCGGCGGCGATCCGCGATGAGGCGCGCGACCGCCTGCATGACGCAGCGATGCTCACGCTCGCCATGCAGCTCGAGGGTCATCCCGACAACGCAGCGCCGTCGCTGCTGGGCGGACTGGTCGTCGTAGCGCGCGATGCGGATGGTGCGCCGCGCGCATTCCAGTCGCCCGTCTCGCGCGACATCGCGTTCGGCTTTGCAGCGCCTGAAACCGAGCTGTCGACGACGGAAGCGCGTGCGGCGCTGCCGCAGAACGTGCCGCACGCGCGCGCGGCCAGGATGCTCGGTCGGATGGGCGCACTGGTGCGTGGTCTCGAGACCGCGGATCCGGAGCTGCTGCGTCTCGGCCTGCTCGACGAGCTCCACATGCCGTACCGCCTGCCGCTGATACCGGGCGGCGCGACCGCGATTGAGGCCGCGATCGACTGCGGCGCCTGGGGTGCCACGGTGTCAGGCAGCGGGTCCGGCATTATCGCAGTCGGGCCGCATGACCGGATGCCGGCGATTACCGGGGCCATGCGCGCGGTGTTCGACCGTTTCGCGACGACCGCAATCTCGTTCATGCTGGAGCCGGACACTGCCGGTCTCCAGACGCGCACGGACCCCGGCTCGCCGTGGCGCTGATGCGCGGTCTGCTCGACCGCTATCGCACCGACCTCCCTGTCACGGACACCACACCACGTCTGACGCTCGGCGAGGGTGGTACACCTCTGCTGGAAGTGCCGCGGCTCGCCGCATGGGTCGGTGTGGAAGAGCTGTACCTGAAGTTCGAGGGCGCGAACCCCACCGGCTCGTTCAAGGACCGCGGCATGGTGCTGGCCGTCGCGAAGGCCGTGGAGCAGGGCGCGCGGGCGATGCTGTGTGCGTCTACAGGCAACACCGCCGCGAGCGCGGCGGCATATGCGGCCACGGCCGGTGTCCCCGCAATCGTGCTGCTGCCGGACGGCAAGGTCGCCGCAGGCAAGCTCGCGCAGGCGGTGATCTACGGCGCGCGCATCGTGACCGTGCGTGGCAATTTCGATGCGGCCCTTCGTGTCGCGCGCGATGCGGCGGCGCGCTATGACGTCGCACTTGTGAACTCCGTGAACCCGTACCGGATCGAGGGTCAGACCACCGGCGCATACGAGATCTGTGAATCACTCGGCGACGCGCCGGCGGTGCTCGCACTGCCTGTTGGCAATGGCGGCAACATCACGGCGTATCGTCTCGGCTTCATGCGTGCGCTGGAGCGCGGCCGGTCGGCGCGCGCGCCGCGGATGATCGGTGCGCAGGCGGCGGGTGCGGCGCCGCTCGTGCACGGCCACGTCGTCGAAGCGCCCGAGACGGTTGCGACTGCGATCCGCATCGGCAATCCCGCGACGTGGGATCCCGCGATTGCGGCAGCGCGCGACAGCGGCGGTGCTGTTCTGGCCGTCACAGACGACGAGATCCTGGAGGCATGGCGGTGCATAGCTTCGTTGACTGGCGTGTTCTGCGAACCGGCATCCGCAGCGGGCGTCGCGGCACTGCGGAAGCAGGCGAAGACGGGTATCGTCAGGGCCGACGAGCAGTGCGTGTGCGTGCTGACCGGCAATGGCCTCAAGGATGCCGAGCGCGCACTGTCGCTGGTGCAGCAGGATACGGTTATCGATGCGACGCCGGACGCGCTCGCCGCGGCGCTGGGGTGGACGACGGGCTGATCGCGGCGTCATCGATGCACTGACGCCGGACGCGCGACAGTCCGGCTACTTCCGCGTTACACCAAGCCCGGGTGTGTCATTGAACCGGAGCGTACCGTTGCTGTTGAGACCGGGACCGTCGAACGGGTCGTGCTCCAGGTACGTCGCCGCGTCGAGGTCCGCGTAGTCAACGAGCGGGGCGAGCTGCAGTGTAGCGGCAATGGCGAGCGTCGTGGAAACCATGCAGCCCAGCATGACTTTCATGTGATGTGCGCGCGCCGTGTGCACCAGGCGCAGTCCTTCCCGCAGTGACCCGCACTTCTCCAGCTTGATGTTGATGCCGTCCACGCAGCCGACCAGCGCCGGGATGTCACGCGCGACGCTGCAGGATTCGTCCGCGATGACCGGGATGTCGCAGTGGTCGCGCAGCATGCGGAACGCGTCGTAGTCGTCGGCCTTGAACGGCTGCTCGATGATGGACACACCGACATCGCGCAGCATGGGCAGCTTCGCGATGGCCTGCTTCCCCGTCCACGCCGTGTTCGCGTCCACGTAGAGGATTGCGTCGGGGCGATCCTTCCGTATGAGCGACAGTACTTCCTCGTCCCGGCGCGTGCCGACCTTGACCTTGATGATCGGGTACGTGCTCATCTCTGCGAGCACGTCGCGCATGACGGCGGGCTCGGCGAGTCCGATCGTGTTGGACGAGAGCGGCGCGGCCATCGAATTGAGGCCGAACAGGCGCCACGTCGGCTGGCCCAGCCGCTTCCCGACGGCGTCGTGCAGAGCGGCGGACACGGCGGTGCGGGCGGAAATGTTTCTGCCGAGCGCCTGCTCCAGCTCGGCCTCGATGCGTGCGAGCTGGAGCGTGTCCAGACCGTCGAATGGCTCGAGCACGCTGCGATACACGTCGAGTGCAGCGCATACCGTCGCGGCCGTCTCGCCATAGTACGGCGTCGGCGCGGCCTCGCCGATGCCCTCGATACCATCCTTCGACCGCAGCGTGACAACGACGTTGCGCCTTACGGTCGGCGCCTTCTGACGGGCCGTCGCGAAGGCGTGCTTGGTGTGCAGGTCGATGACTTCGTAGGAGAGTTCCATGCCGTTCCAGGTCAGTGCATCCCGGTCGGAACAGGATGCTGTCGCGCGATCCGGCCGCAATCTACATTGGCGCGCGCCCGGCGGGTACTCGGGTATTATTTCTACGGGTCATCGGAGCAGGTGTGAGGGCGGAAAAAGGATATTTGAAGGCGTCCCGTGCGCAGATCCTGCTGGGCTTCGCCGCCGTCTACATCATCTGGGGCTCCACCTACCTCGGCATCCGGTTCGCCATCGAGACGATTCCCCCATTTCTGATGGCGGGCGTCCGCTTCCTTCTGGCCGGACTGGTCCTCTACCTCTTCCAGAGACCGCGCGCCGGCGTCAAGCCCACAGCGGCCCAATGGAAGGCAGCCGCAATCATCGGGTTGGGCCTGGTGTTCATCGGCAACGGTGCCGTCGTGTGGGCCGAGCAGATCATCCCGTCCGGTATTGCCGCGCTCGTCGTTGCGGTGACGCCGTGCTGGATCGTGCTGATCGACTGGCTGTGGGCGAAGAGTGAGCGGCCGACGCTGCGCACCGCGACCGGACTGCTGCTCGGCTTTGGCGGGATCCTGCTGCTGATCGGGCCCGGTCTCGATACGGCAGGCGGTGTGAATGTGGCCGGGGTGCTCGCGGTTACTGCGGGTACGCTCGGCTGGGCGAGCGGGTCGATCTACTCGAAGCACGCGCCCTTACCCGAACCGCAATTGCTGGCGACGGGGATGGAGATGCTGTGCGGCGGCGCAATGCTCGTCGTGCTGTCGTTCGTCGTCGGAGAGCCGGGTTCCTTCCACATCAGCGACGTGAGTGCGCGCTCGTGGCTCGCATTCTTCTACCTCACGATCTTCGGCTCGCTCGTCGCGTTCTCCGCGTATGTCTGGCTGCTGCGTGTGGTGCGCCCTGCACTCGTGTCGACGTATGCCTACGTCAATCCGCTGGTCGCCGTCGCTCTCGGCTGGGCGCTCGCCGGCGAAGCTCTCTCCGCCCGCATGGGCCTCGCCGCCGCCGTCATCCTCGCCGGCGTCATCCTGATCACCCTTCCAGCACGCGCCATCCGCTGAGCGACGGTCAACCGGCGTATGCGAGCAGGCCCGTAGTCCTGCTCGAGATATCGAGCGCCCACTCCACGAACCATCGGCCAGCGGGCGGTCCGCCATTGCACGTCCCATCCGATTCGCCCGGGCGCTTCACCCACAGGAGCGCATCAACGAGCGCATTACCCGTGGCCGTTGTCGGTGATGCACCCAGTCTGCGACCGGATGGGTTGCACCATTCGCCTCCCGCAGCAGGTCCCGCACCGTTGCGGCTCGTGTCGATGACGAAGTGCTTGCCACCCGTCAAACCGGAGATGGCTGTGCCATAGGCAATGTTGCTCGCCGTCGTCTGATAATTCGAAATATTCAAGGCGAAACCATCGGCCGTGGCGATGCCGGCTGCATTGAGTCGGTTGGCCATCGTCCCGGCTGCCACCCACGCAGGGTGACCGGCATCGAGATAGACCGATACGTTGCCGCTGCGCTTCAGGATCTCTACCGCCTCCCGCAGCAGCCCGAGCCGTTCCGTCTGTCGGGCCGCGCTCAGGCAGCCAATCCCCGCAAGCGCATCCGGCTCGAGCAGAACCACCGCACGACGGCCTCGCAGACCATCCGCGAATCCACGTATCCAGCTGCGATACGCTTCCGCGCTCACTGCACCGCCGCCCGAATATGAGCCGCAATCGCGCAGAGGGATGTTGTACGCCACGAAAACCGGCAGCGCTCCCGCCCCCGCGATCTCCGTCGTACGCGCATCAACCGTACTCTGTACCGGACCCGTCCACTCGTTGAACCAGAATGCCTGCGGCTGCGCTGCGATTTTGCGGATCTCGTCGGCATCGGACGGACGCGTAGATGCCCAGGTATTCACCTGCGTCTGCGCGTTCGAGTGCGGATCCACGTAGAAACGGGCGTTCGAGAGCGGATTCACGAACCGGGTCTCCGACGAACCTGATGGCGCAGGATTCGACCCGTTTTCAGCCGCGCCCCCCGTCGTCCCATCCAGAACGGGTCCGGTCGGCGACTCAGCACACGCCGCGGCCACGCTTGCAGAAAGGAACAGCACCAGCGCCGCACGTGTGCGCCGCTCGCGCAGGGGCGCAGCGCCCGCATTCCGTCTGCGGCAAGCGTGCACAGAAACGTGTCCACGGTCTACGCGGAGATAGTACTTGCGGCCTGGGGTGACGTAGCTCGTCATCAAGCACCTCGGTATCTGTCGGGATGTCGTTGATACCCTCTAAAATAATACCGTATAACGATTTACGGTACCCCGAAGGCTCCGGCACGATCCCGTGAGTACACTCGAATCAAGGCGTCAGGGCACGGAGGAGTGCGTTCACGAAGCGGTCGATCTCGCCCGGTGTCGTGTAGACGTTTGGGCTGATGCGAAGCGACCGGATCTCTGGCGCGCGAGCAGGCTCACCCATGGCCTGCGTCAGGATCTGGTGCTCCTCGCGCAGCTTCTTCTGCACCGGCTTCATGTCCACGCCGGGCAGCTCCATGTGCAGCAGCGCGCCCGCCATCGCGGCGTCATCGATCGTGTAGAATTTCACAGCGGGCAGCGCAGCCGTGATGCCTTTGCGGAGGTGCTGCTGGAGGTAGCGCAGGCGCGCGGCCTTGCGGTCGGGGCGCAGCGTGCGGTGGAGTGAGAGCGCTGGCAGCGACGCCGGCTCGACGTAAGACGGCGCAGTGCCGATCATCTCGAAGCGCTCCATTCCCGTGGCAGCCAGGCCGGGCGGAACGACCGGCCACACCTTCGCGACGTGCTCCGGCCGCATCCACAGGACGCCCATGCCGACCGGCGTTGACAGCCACTTGTGTGCGCTTGCGGCGTAGTAGTCGCAGTCGAGGTCGCGCACGCTGCCCTCCATCAGGCCGAGCGACTGCGCCCCGTCCACGACGACTTCCGCACCGACACGATGCGCCGCGGCGGCAATGCGCTGCACCGGCAGCAGCTGTCCTGTCAGGTTGCTGGGGTTCGTGAGCAGCACCAGCTTCGTGCGCGGCCCGATCTGCGCTTCATAGAGTGCTGCGATCGCGTCCATCGACGGCGCGGGCACGGGCGGGTGCACCATCTTCAGTACGACGCCGTCGCGGGCGGCGCGCTGGTCCAGTGCGTCCAGCATCGCGTAGTAGTCGTGCGCCGAGAACACGATCTCATCGCCTGCGCGCATCGGCAGTCCGAGGATCACGGTGTTCATCCCTTCCGTGGCGTTGCGCACGAGTGCGATCTCGGCGGGGGGCACGCCCATCGCCTCTGCCAGCGCCTCGCGGACGTTGGTGTTCGAGATCTCGTACCACATGCGCGGCAGCTCTTCCGCGGGCAGCTCCTCGAGCACGCGCGCGCCTTCGCGGACGAGCTCGAGCGCAGCTTTCGTGGTCGGGTTCGTCCAGCCGTGGTCGAGATTGAGCACATCCTGGCGCAGGACAAACTGCGCGCGCACGTCGGCCCAGAACTTCTCGTCCTCGGCGACGACTTCGGGTGGGCGCTGGTCAGCGGAGAGGCGGTCGAGCGTCGCGCGGAGAGATGTCAGAGCAGACAGCGCCGCGTCGGCGCCATCCGTTCGTTGAGTCGCCGCGGCAATCGGGCGTGGCATGGCGAGACCACCGAGTGCGGCAGCGCCGGCCGCAGTGAACGTCCGACGATCCATTAGACCCTCCGCTGTGATGGATGGAGCCCGGCCGTCAGGCCGCGGCGATGCCCTTCAACGCACGTCGCACGTAGACTGGTACCATGGCGCGCCGCCAGTCCGGGTCCACGATGATGTTCTCGAGCGGATGACACTGCTGAAACGCCTTCTGTGCGACTTCATCGATCAGCGCGTCATCGAGAAGCCTGCCCACTGCGACCTTGTCGAGGCCGGTGACTACGCGGGGCCGCGAGCCGAGCGCACTGACGACAAGGCGGATCTCATTGACCGTGTCGCCGTCAAAGCCGACCGCCGCGCCGAGGTTCAGCAGCGGGTAGTCGATCGACCCGCGCTGGCGCAACTTTTCGTACGCGCCGCGCAGCCTGGCGGCAGCGAGCGGGATGCGCACGCGGGTCACGATCTCGTCCCATTCGCGCACCGTGTTCGCCGTGCCGTCCGCAATGAAGAAGTCGGCAACGGGGACAGTGCGCGTGCCGCGTGCAGAAACCAGGTCGGCGGTGGCGCCGAGTGTCATCAGCACGGGTGGCGTATCCGCGGAATGCGCGGCGACGCACTTCTTCCCCACCTTCGTCACGTGGCAGACCTCGCCGTCCTTCTTCAGACAGAAGCCGAGCGCGCTGCGCCAGAAGTATGTCTGGTTGTAGTAGGTGCAGCGCGTGTCGAGGCAGAGGTTGCCGCCGATCGTGCCCATGTTGCGCAGCTGCGGCCCCGCGATGTGGCCGGCAGCGCGCGCGAGCGCGGGGAACAGGCGCTGCACGGTCCGGTCGTTCGCGATACTGGAGAGCGTCTGCGCCGCACCGATGACGAGCTCGCCACCGGTCTCCTCGATGCCGTGCAGCTCCTCGATCTGGCGCAGCGCGATCACGTGCTCCGGCGTAAACAGGCCGTGCTTCATGTTCGGCATGACGTCCGTCCCGCCGGCAATCAGCATGGCGCGCCCGGGCGAACGGGCGAGCAGCGCTGCTGCGTCTGCTACTGTCGCGGGGCGGTGGTACTGGTACTCGTGCAGCCGCAGCATCGACTCAGTCCCGGAACGTGGTATGCTGTGATGCCGGCGCGCGGTTCTTCGGCAACGGCACTGCGGCCGGCTCGCCGAGCTCAACCACTGCGACGATCTTCTGGCCGTCTGGCACGCCGACCGCTGCCCGCGCGCCGGGATCCTGCATGACCGCGCCCGTCTTGATATGCGTCGCCAGGCCTTCCGCGGCGGCGGCGAGCGCGAAATTCTGCACCGCCATCATGACGGCCGCGTAGTCCTCCTCGCGCGTCTCCGGATTTGCATCCTCCACCATCGCGAACGCAATCATCGCCGGCAGGTTCCCGTGCGCGGCGGTCACCTTGTCGATGACGGCGCGCGCGGCCTCCGGATCCTCGATCTTCTTCGCTTTCCGACCGCCCAGCACCGCGCCGTACGCCCGCCTGGCGACCGGTCCCAGCACGTAAAAACGCCAGGGCTGCGTCATCCGATGGTTCGGCGCCAGCGCTGCAGCCTCCAGCAACCGCTCTATCGTCACACGATCCACCGGCCGCGCCGTGAACTCCCGTACCGACCGCCGGTTCCTGATCGCCTGCATCACATCCACGGATTTACCTCGCTCAAGCCGATAACAACGGAAAAAACGGATAACAACGGAATCAATCACAGAGGACGGGGAGGGGAAGGAGAAGAACGGGGAGGCTCTGCGTGAGCCGCGCGTGCTCTTCAACCCATGCATCCGTAATCTGTTTGAACAAAAACATCAAAAATGACCGTGGTACACTCAGAACGCCGGGCAACCGTAGTCCTCCCCGTATCTCTCCTTCGCTCCCCGTGCCTCTGTGATTGAATCTGTTTTATCCGTTAAACGGAATCAGTCACAGAGAAACGGGGAGGAAAGGAGAGTAACTGGGAGACTCTGCGCGAGCCGCACGCACTCTCAAACCACGTCCATCCGTAATCTGTTTAAGCAAAAACATCGGAAGGGTTGTGGACGGCCCGAACGCTCGGCCGCCACAAAACCTCCCCGTACTTCTCCTTCCCTCCCCGTCCTCTGTGATTGATTCCGTTCGTAATCCGTTTGAGAGATCAATCGACAGCAACGAGCTGTGAACTGTGCCTGCGTTCCCAGCGGTCGCGGTGGGCTGCGTCCTGGAGGGCGCGCCAGACGTTGGGCGGACTGAAGGGCATGCGGTCCATACGGACGCCGACGGCGTCGTAGATCGCGTTGGCGATCGCGGGAATGGACGGGTGCAGCGGCCCTTCGCCGGCTTCCTTCGCGCCGTATGGCCCCTCGGGGTCCACGGACTCGACGATCAGCGACTGCATCTCCGGCGTGTCCAGCGTCGTCGGAATGCGGTAGTCGAGGAGCGACGACGCGTTGTGCAGGCCGGCTCTCCCGTGATCCGCGTCCTTGTACGCGTGCTCCTCCATGAGCGCCTCGCCGAAGCCCATGTACGCCGAGCCCTCCATTTGCGCCTCCACGAGCACGGGGTTCAGCGCGCGGCCGCAGTCGTGGGCGATCCAGATATTGTCCACCGTCACGATACCGCTCTCGACATCGACGGAGACCTCCGCGACGTGCGCCGTGAACGAGTATGCGGGCGACGCGCCGATGGTGCCGCCGCGATACTCGCCGTGCACGTCCTTCGGCGTGTTGTAGTGACCGACGGCGGCGAGCGGACCGAGTCGGGCCTCGGCCATGTTGAATGCGTCGACAATCGGGATATGACGGGACGTGTCGCGCACGTCGAACGCCCAGCCGCCGGCGAGGGCGACTTCGGCAGCGGTGCACTGCCACTCGTCGGCGACGACCTGCTTAATGCGGTGCTTCAGCTCGCGCGCAGCGACGACACACGCATTGCCGACCATGAACGTCTCGCGCGACGAGTATGCGCCGAGATCGACGGGCGTCATGTCCGTGTCCGTCGAATGCACGCGCACGTATTCGAGCGGCACGCCGAGCTCTTCGGCGGTCACATAGGCCACCATGCTGTTGGAGCCCTGGCCGATCTCGCTCGCGCCAGTGAACACTGCGACGCGGCCCGACCGCTCGATCTGGATCTGGATCGCGGCCTGCGGCATCTCGTTCGGGTAGATCGGGTAGTTCGTGCCGGAGATATATGTGGAACCGGCGACACCGACGCCGCGGCCAAACGGCAGCCTGCGATGCTTCGTCTTCCAGTCTGACGCGCGCTCCACCATCTCCAGACACTGGAGGAACCCGTTCGACGTGATGCGCAGCTCGTTGATCGTGCGCGTGCGCTCGCCGATGAAGTTGCGCCGACGGATCTCGATGGGATCCATGTCGATGGCTTCGGCGAGCTTGTCGAGCTGCACCTCGAACGCGAAGCGCGGCTGCACACTGCCGTGGCCGCGCTTCGGCCCGCACGCTGACTTGTTCGTGTAGACGCGGGTCGAGTCGAAGCGATAGGACTCGAACGTGTACGGCGCGGTGAGCAGCTGGCCGGAGTAGTACGCAGTCACCAGTCCGAAGGACGCGTACGCACCGCCGTCCAGCAGCAGGTGGCCGTCCACCGCCTTGATCGCGCCGTCGCGGGACGCGCCAAGGCGGTATTTCATCTCCATCGGGTGACGGCCGCGGTGCGCGAAGAACACTTCCTCGCGCGTGTACAGGATCTTGACCGGCCTGCCGCATTTCCGGGACAGCGCCGCGACGCAGAACTCGAGGTCGAACGGTTCGGACTTGCCGCCGAACGCGCCGCCGACCGCCGGCTGCACCACGCGGATGCGCGCGACGTCGAGGTCGAGGACACGGGCGAGCTCGCGGTGGAGGTAGTGCGGGACCTGCGTAGCAGACCACACGGTGAGCTTGCCGGACGGCTCGTACCAGCCGATCGCGCAGTGCGGCTCGATCGGCGTATGCGTCGTGCCCTGGAAGAAGTACTCGCCCTCGATGACGATGTCGGATGCGGCCATTGCGCCGTCCACATCGCCGAATGACAGGTGCACGTGCTTCGTGATGTTCCCATTGCGGCCGGGTTTCCCCGCCTCATGGATCTGCGGCGCGTCCGGCTGGATTGCGCGCTCGGCGGACAGCACCGGCTCCAGCAGCTCGTACTCCACGCGGATCAGGCGCAGCGCCCGGTTCGCGGTTTCCTCGTCCACGGCGGCCACGGCAGCAACGCCGTCGCCGATGTAGCGGACGCGGTCGACACACAGCGGATACTCGTCGCGCGTCCACGGAATCACGCAGTACGTCACGGGCATGTCCCGCCCGGTGACCACCGCGTATACGCCCGGCAGCGCCAGCGCTTCGGACACATCGATCGAGATGATGTTCGCGTGCGGATGCGGCGAGCGCAGGATCTTGCCGTGCAGCATCCCGGGCAGCGTCATGTCGTCCGTGTAGACGGTCGCGCCCGAGACGCGGCCCGCGCCGTCCACCTTGCGGTGGCGCCCGCCGATGACATTGAAGGACGTCTGGCCGTCGAGCGCTGCCGGATCCGCGGCGATGTCCCGCTGCCGGTCACGCAGCTCCCCAGGTCTCATCGCGCGGCCTCCGTCGCATGGAATCCGTTCGGGGACGAAGCCGAGGCGGCGGCCTCCACGGCATCCAGGATCTTGGTGTAGCCGGTGCAGCGGCACAGGTTGCCGGACAGGGCGTCCTTGATTTCCGCCCGTGTCGGGCTGGGATTGGACTGGAGCAGTGCGTGCGCGGACATGAGAATCCCCGGTGTACAGAATCCGCACTGCGCGGCGCCCAGCCGCTCGAACGCCTCCTGGAGCGGGCTCAGCCGGCCGGGCCGCGCGAGTCCCTCCACGGTCGTGACCGACCGGCCCGCCGCCTCCTGCACGGGCGTGATGCACGACAGGACCGGGACGCCGTCGAGCAGGACCGTGCATGCGCCGCAGTCCCCCTTGTCGCAGCCCTGCTTCGACCCGGTCAGTCCCAGGACATAGCGGAGCGCTTCGAGAAGACTGTAATGGTCGGGCACGCCGGCCTGGTGACGGTCTCCGTTTACACTGAGCTCTACAATGGAATGCATGGCGTCCGGAAGTTGCAGGAATGCCGGAACGTAACGGTTTTTCGGGGACGACTGCAACTCACGGAGTATCAGGCTGGCCCGCCCCCGCGGCGTGGTTAGATTCCCGTCATGAGCTCTTCCGTCAATGTGGATGCGGTGATTCTGGCCGCGGGCCTGTCCTCCCGGATGCAGTCCCCGAAGCCCCTGCTGGAGCTGGGGCCGGAGACGTTCCTCGAGCGCACCATCCACATGCTGAAGAACGGCGGCTGCCGCTACATCGTGGCCGTACTCAACGCTCATGACGACTGGACCCAGCGTCTGGCCGATGCGGCCGGTGCGGCCGTCGTCATCAATGACCAGGCGGAATCCGAGCAGATCGATTCACTGCGCGTCGGCATCCGCGCGCTGCCCCCGGACTGGGACAACGTGGCGGTCCTGCCTGTCGACGTGCCGCTCGTCATGGATGACACGGTGAAGCTGCTCGTGGAGGTCGTGGAGGCGGAACAGCCGATGCTCACGCTCCCCTTCCACAACGGCGTCGCCGGCCATCCCGTGATGCTGGGCCGACAGCTCGAGCAGGAGATCATGACCGGGATGTGGGAGGAGGGCGTGCGCTCCATCATCATGTCACACGCCCGCCAGCTCCGGGAGGTGAAGGTGGTCGACCCGGGGATCCTGATCGACATCGATTCAAAGGAAGACTACTGGCGCTATATCCAGGAGAAGAACCGTTGACTGCGGTGAGCGCCGGCCGGGCAGCAGCGGCCGCGCGTGCCGTGCAGCAGACCGGAATCCCCATAGCCGTCGTTCTTCTGGTATGCGACGGCGTCCCCGCGCAGCGCATGATCATCTCCGCAGATGGCGCAGTGGAAGGCTCACTCCGCAATTCGTCCCTCGATGAGCAGGCCGTCGCATTCGGGCGTGAAGCGCTCGAGAGCGGCCGCGCGTCCAGCCGCATTATCAACGAAGACGACAATGCCATACTGCTGTATGCGGACGTGCATACGCCCGTGGAGCGCCTCCTTGTCGTCGGCGCCGGTCATATCGCCGTGCCGCTCGCTGCGCTCGGCGTAATGCTCGACTTCGAGGTGACGGTACTGGACGACCGCGCCGAGTTCGCGACGGAGGAGCGCTTCGCGGACGGCGTGCGCGTACTCCGCGCAGACTTCGTCGCAGACCCGTTTGCCGACGTCGTCATCGACGAGCGCACGTACATCACACTGGTAACGCGCGGCCACATGTGGGACTTCGACTGTCTCACCCGTGTCCTGAACCGTGACGTGCTGCCGCGCTACATCGGCATGATCGGCAGCCGGCGGCGGGTGCGCGCCGCGTTCGACGCACTGAACGACGCCGGCGTGACCACCGAAAAGATGAAACGGATCCACGCGCCGATCGGCCTCGACATCAATGCGGATTCGCCCGCGGAGATTGCGGTGAGCATAGCAGCGGAGATCGTCGCGGTGCGGCGCTCGCCAGCGGATCGGCCGGCGGCGGCAGACAGACACGCAGTAACTCTGACACAGAAGGAGCGGGTGCTCGAGCGCCTATGGAAGACCTGGCAGTGATGGACGCGGTGATCCGCGCAGCAGAGACGCACAAGCCTGTAGCGCTTGCGACCGTCGTCCGGACGCGCGGCTCGGTGCCACGCCGCGCCGGGAGCAGGATGGTGATCGACCCGGGTCACGGGATGATCGGCACGATCGGCGGCGGCTGCGGCGAGGCGGATGTGATTTTGGCGGCGCGCGAAGTGGTCGAGACGGGACTGCCGCGTCTCGTGCGCGTGGAGCTCATGGACAGCACGGACTCGTGGAGCCCTGCCGTGTGCGGTGGTGTGATGGAGATCTACGTGGAGCCCGTGTCATGACGCCCGTGCGCACCCGCAAGGGTTCCGGCTCGAGCACGTCGCGCACGTCGATGTGGCGGCGCTACGCCGCGTTCATCCGCACACCACCCGAGCTCGTTGTCGCGTGGCATGACCGCGAGACCACTGCACGCGCGTGGCTCGTCATCAACTCACTGCGCGGCGGCGCGGCGGGCGGCGGCACGCGCATGCGCATCGGCCTCGACCCGCGCGAGGTCACATATCTCGCAAAGGCGATGGAGCTCAAGTTCTCCATTTCCGGCCCCGCCATGGGCGGCGCGAAAAACGGCATCGACTTCGACCCGCGCGACCCGCGCAAGCAGCAGGTGATCGAGCGCTGGTACCGCTGGCTTGAGCCGTTCCTGCGCGAGCGCTACGGCACCGGCGGTGACTTGAATGTGGATGAAGTGCTCGATGTGATTCCGGCGTTCGAGCGCATCGGCCTGCGTCACCCGCAGCAGGGCGTGATCCAGGGATTCCTTAAACCGGACGCCGCAGAATTCCAGGCGGTGGTGAAGCGCATGGGTGCCGGCGTCGAGGCGCCGCTCACCTCCCGGCACGGCATTTCCGAGATGCCCCTGACTACGGCCGACATGATCACGGGATATGGCGTCGCGGCGTCGGTGCGGCGGCTGTACGAGCGGCAGGACCGTCCGCTCGCAGGCGCGCGCGTGCTCCTCGAGGGTTTCGGCAATGTCGGCGCCGCCGCTGGCCTGTACCTGGCCCGTCTCGGCGCGCGCATCGTCGCGATCCGGGATGCCGAGCGACTGCTGCTCGAGCCGAGCGGCCTGGACGCCAATGAGGT
>DASUXU010000012.1:0-3603 GCA_036377735.1 Longimicrobiales bacterium | reverse complement strand
GAATACGTATGCGCGGTCGTTGCGCGAGCCGTCACCGTTGATGTCCTGGTTGACCAGCGGTGTGAATGGCGAGCCGGACGAGATCCGGCCGTTCACCGAGAACTCGAACTCCGGCGTGAACGCATACGCCGCCTGCATGTTGAGCGTGTGACGGCGGTCGTTGCTGCTCGTCGCCCACTCGACCACGTTCGGATCGCCCGCGGTCGTCGCCGAGTTGAAAGAGCCCGATCCCTGGTCGCGCGCGAAGCCGAGCGTGTAGTTCGTCGTGAGGCTCAGCTTGCGGTTGAGCAGCTGGCCGAACAGCGTCGCCGTGAACTGGTGCGCGGTGGACTTGCGGTCCGCCACGACGTCATACACGGTGCCGAACTCGCTGAAGTTACGCGACGACGCGAACAGCACGGCGCCCGTCTCCGGCACGATCGCATTCGGATCGCCATAGAACGGACGGCCCTCGTTGCCGAGTGCGACGCTGTTCGTGGTGTTCAGGTTGAGGTCGTAGTAGCCCCACAGGCCCATGCCCAGCGAGTACGTGTAGCCGAAGTTCGCGACGATACCCTTCGGCAGTGTCGTACGGTAGCCGAGGTTGGCGCGCAGTGACGACGGCAGCTTCTGATCCGGATCGATCAGTGTGACGGACGGCGCGCGGAACGACTGCACCGGACCGGTACCGCCGTCGAGACACGTCGACGGTACGATCGACGGATCCTCCGCGTAGCCCTGCCAGTCCGGAATCGGAACGGCATCACCGACGCAGTTAAGTGTCTGCTCCGCGTTCGGCAGACCCGTCTGGCGGATCGCCTGCGAGAAGATGTTGGTCGGCGCGCGGCCCGCGAACAGGCCGATGCCGCCAGACAGGTTCTTCGCCTGGTTGTTGAAGTTGCCGTTCTGCTGCTGGCTCATACGGTAGTTGAAACCGATGCGCGGGCTCAGTCCCGCCGCCGACGTGCGGATGTCCGTACGACGGCCGAACGCGGCGTCGACCGCCGGATTGTATTCCGGCTGCTGGTCGAGCTTCGAGTAGTCATAGCGCAGGCCGAGTGTGACCTCGAGCGGCTCGTTGATGCGCCACGTGTCGCCCACGTACAGACCTGCGTTGTACTGGCCCGTGCGGCTGTTGCGCTCGCTCAGCGACCGCGAGTAGCTCGCCGGACGGTTCGCCTCGAAGTCCTCGAGCGAGTTGAACGAGAACGAGCCAAAGATGTTGTTCGCACTGCGGTCGATGCTCTTCGACTTCTGCAATGAGCCGCCCACCTTCATGCGGTGCAGCTGCGTGCCGATCGGCTTCAGGAACGAGACGTCGTCCGTGATCTGGAAATCGCGCGTGTAGGATTCCGACGGGAACCCGCGATTGCCGCCGAAGACCAGAGAATTCGTCGCACTCGTGCCGTCCTCGAAGGACGACGTGACGCGCACGCGGCCTTCCGGCATCTGGATATAGCCGAGCGACTGCCGCTCGTTCTCGCTGAAGCTCAGCTGGAACTGGTTCGTCCAGTTGGTCGCGAGACGCGAGGTCAGGTTGGTCGACAGCGAGAAGCTGTTCTGGTCCTGCTCGCCGCCGTGGTCCGCGAGGTCCAGTGTGCTGATGCGCGTGCTGTCGCGCGTGTTGAAGCTGCCGTTCGAGCGGAGCGACAGTGTGTGCGAGTTCGTGCGGCCCTGCGTGATGTTCCAGTCCAGGCGGCCCTGCAGACGGATGTCATCGTTCATCTCGTTGTACGGACCCGTCTGGCCCAGCACCGGTGCGCCCAGCTTCTGTCCGACCAGGTCGACGAAGCGGTTGATGGAATCCAGTGCGACGCCGGCGCGGGTCGCCGCGAGAGGGTCGTCCGCCTGCAGCGCGAAGCGATGATTGACATTGCGCGCGAGCTGGAACGACGTGTTGTAGAAGAGCCTGTTGTTGATAATCGGGCCGCCCCAGGAGCCGCCGATGTTCGTGCGGCTGAACGCGTTGGTCGTCGCGCCCGAGTTCATCTGGAGGGCGTCGTTGTCGTAGCGCAGCGAGAACGAGCCCGCATTGCGGTTGTTGCCGCGCGCCGTGCTCTGCGATACCTGGCCGCCGGCGAAGCCGCCGCGCGATGCGTCGAACGTGCTGGTCGTCACGCCCGTCCGCCGGATCCCTTCCTCCGGCACACCGCCCGCACCCTCGCCCTGCACCACACCGTCGATCACGACCTGGTTCAGCAGGTCGCTCATGCCCGCAACCGAGAAGCCCAGACGACCGCTCACGGAGTCGGCACCCGTGCCCGTCACACCCGCCGCCAGCAGCGCGAGGGTCGACGCATCCAGGTCCGGCAGCGGCAGACGCGCCAGGTCCTGCTGGCTCAGCTCACGGCCCTGCTCCGCCGTCCGGCCCGCCTGCTGCTCGTTCACCGCGCGCTGCGTCGTGCCGGTAACCGCATCCAGCGCAATCGCGCCGACCGCCATCTGCACGTTCGTCAGCAGCAGGTCTTCCTCACCCGACCGCTGAATCGTGCGGATCACATCCGCCAGACCGAGATACGTGATGCGCAGCACATACCGCCCGCCGCCGTCCGGGAACAGGATCATGTAGCGACCCTTGCCGTCTGTCACACCCGACCGGCTGATCTCCGTCTCGATCGACACCACCTCGACCCTCGCCCCCACGACCGCCTTGCCGTCCGGGCCCGTCACGGTGCCGGTGATGACGTCTGCGTCCTGCGCCCGCGCCACCGCCGGAATCAGTGCAAGCGCAAGAACGACTAAAAAGCTACGAAAGCTTCGCATTTCGTTATTTCTCTCTGGCCAGAATGAGTTGTCGGAAGGTAGACGCCTCTTGCCGGGAAAACGTTGGGGGCCCGTTGGGCATGGCGAGGGCGAAGGCCAGGGCCAAAGGCCAATAACGGCTCGGCCTGCCGCCAGGGCGAGGGCGGAGGCGAGGGCCAAAGGCAATAACGGCGTGGCCTCTGGTCATGGCGAGGGCGGAGGCGAGGGTCGCCGAAATGGGGTATTGGCCTGTCAGAAGGGGGTGAACTGCCCCCCGGGGCGATCTTTCAGAAGGTGGGGGTATCCTACCGACGCCTATGGTAGCGAATCGCCCGCGCCCGCCGGCGAGCGACTGCTCCGTGGTCACTCGGCCGCCATATTCGACGCCAAAATGCCTCAGGTCGGCAAAATTCGCTCGTCGGGGGCAGTCGGCACCCGCGGGGCGGGTGAGGGCTAAAGGCTAAAGGCTACTGGCTAATTGGCCTTTGGCCTTGGCCCTCGCCTTCGCCCTGTCTCCGTCATTTCTCCTGCAGCCCCAGTATCGGCGGTTCCCATACACGCCCCGCCAGCAGGTCCGGCGCCCGCCGCCCGTGAATCCCGGGAATCGGATCCGCCTTCTCACCCGCTCGCCCTTTGAGATGGGCTACGACCAGCTTCTGTACGAGGTTCATGGCGGGCAGGAGGCCGTGGAGGGTGGCGAAGGGACCTTCGAGCAGCCGGTCGCGGATTTCCCAGTAGCCGAAGTCGGCGTCGCAGACGCAGACGATGCTCTCGACCGGGATGAAAGTGCTGCGGGCGCCGGCGTAGGGGACGGTGCCGTCGCCGGTATCCCATGGCGCAGCGCCATCGCCATCGCCATCGCCATCGCCATCGCCATCGCCA
>DASUXU010000011.1:0-14810 GCA_036377735.1 Longimicrobiales bacterium | reverse complement strand
TCGTCGAGGGCCGTGACCTGCTCGGACAGGCTGCGACCGGCACGGGGAAGACGGCAGCGTTCGCGCTGCCGCTGCTTCAGCGCTGGGCGGCCCGGCCACGCATGGAGGAACCGACATCTCTCGTGCTGGTCCCGACACGCGAGCTCGCGATGCAGGTCGCACAGGCGATCTACCGCTACGGCCGCGAGCTCGGCGTCCAGATCCTGCCGATCTACGGCGGTCAGCCGATCGTGCAGCAGCTCCGTCAGCTCAAGCGCGGTGTGGACGTGATCGTCGCGACCCCCGGCCGCGCACTCGATCACATCCGGCGGGGCACACTGCCGCTCGGCTCCATCCAGTTCGTCGTGCTCGACGAGGCGGACGAGATGCTGGACATGGGCTTCGCCGAAGATATCGAGACGATCCTGCAGGAGGTGCCGCAGGATCGGCAGACGGTGCTGTTCTCCGCGACCATGCCGCCACGCCTGCACCGGATCGCCGACAGCTATCTGCGGGATCCGGTGCGTATCGCGATTGCGCGCAAGGGCGAAGAGCGCGGCGATACGCCGCTGATTCGACAGACTGCGTACGTCGTGCATCGCGCGCACAAGCTCGCCGCACTCGGCCGCATCCTGGACGTCGAAGCGCCGACGGCTGCACTGATCTTCTGCCGCACTCGCCACGAGGTGGATGAGCTGACGGAAGCGCTGAACGGACGGGGCTACCGCGCGGAAGCACTGCACGGCGGCATGTCGCAGGAGCAGCGAGACCGCGTTATGGGCCGCCTCCGCGCGGGCACTGCGGATCTGCTGATTGCGACGGATGTCGCTGCGCGCGGGCTCGATGTCGAGCAGCTTACACACGTGGTGAACTACGACGTGCCGTCCGCGCCCGAGTCCTATGTCCACCGCATCGGCCGCGTCGGCCGCGCCGGGCGAGAAGGTGTGGCGATCACACTGGCGGAGCCGCGCGAGCACCGGCTGCTCAAGAACATCGAGCGTGTGATCCGTCAGCGGCTGGACGTCGCCAAGCTGCCGACCATGGCGGACCTGCGCGCACGCCGGCTCGAGATCACCACCGCATCCATCCGCGAAGCACTGCTCGAGAACAAGCTGGAGCGGTTCCGCGTGGTCGTGGAAAGTCTGTCCGACGAGTTCGACATCATGGACATCGCGCTCGCAGCCGTGAAGCTCGCGCATACGGCGACGGGTCCGGAAGGGGAGGAACAGGAGATTCCGGATGTGCAGGCGCCGCGGGGCGACCGCGGCGATCGCGACCGTGGTCCCCGCAGCGACCGCGGCGATCGCGGACCGCGCGGGCGGGACCGCGACGGCGGCAGGGATGCGGGACGGGATGGTGGCCGTGACGGCGGGCGTGGGCGCCCGCGCGGCAGCCGCGCCGGTATGGTGAGCATCTACATCGCGGGCGGCCGCAGTGCAGGCATCCGTCCGCAGGACCTGGTGGGCGCGATCGCGAACGAAGCCAACCTGAGCGGGCGGGATATCGGCGCGATCGAGATCGGCGACGACTTCTCCCTCGTGGACGTGCCAGAGGAGGCCGCATCCCACGTCATCGACGCGCTCCGCAGCACGAAGATCAAGGGCAAGAAGATCGCAGTGCGGCGGGACCGGTTCGCGAAGTGAGCCGCGGTCGAAATACTTCCGCCGGGGCATCCCTGCGCCGATCTTACGCCGTGCTGAAGACCACTCACAGGAGGCCGTGATGCCGCGCAAGCTGATTGTGGAGGTGATCGGGACGTTCTTCCTCGTCCTGACGGTAGGGATGGTCGTGCTGGAGCCCGGCGCCGGTGCACTCGCGCCGCTGGCAATTGGTACCGTACTGATGGTAATGGTCTATGCCGGCGGTCACATCTCGGGCGCCCACTACAATCCCGCGGTAACGCTCGCTGTCATGCTGCGCGGCCGCGCGACTCTGACGGAGCTCGTCGGTTACTGGGCCGCACAGATCGTCGGCGCGGTGCTGGCTGCCGTCGTCGTGGGTGTGTTCAAGGATGGCGCGCCGCCCACGCTGGCGCCGATCGACTTCGGCAGCGTGGCGCTCGCGGAGTTCCTGTTCACATTTGCGCTCGCTTATGTCGTGCTGAACGTCGCCACGACGCGCGGCACGGAAGGCAACTCGTACTACGGCCTGGCGATCGGCTTTACGGTTCTCGCCGGCGCGTATGCAGTGGGCCCGGTCTCGGGCGCCGCACTCAACCCCGCGGTCGCAGTCGGTGTGACGATCATGGGCCTCGTCGCCACCGCGAACGTGTGGGTCTATGTCGCGGCCACACTGCTGGGCGGTGCCGCGGCCGGCGCGCTGTTCCGCGTGCTCGACATGGGCAATGACCGCCCGACAACAGCTACCGCAGCACAGCAGGCCGGCCTCCGACAGGTCGGCGCACCGGAGTGAGCAGGCATTGATCGATCAGGACAGGCTCGAGCAGGAGGTCACACGGCGCCGCACATTCGCGATCATCAGTCACCCTGACGCGGGCAAGACGACGCTCACGGAAAAGCTGCTGCTCTACGGCGGCGCCATCCATCTGGCGGGCTCGGTAAAGGCGAGGCGTGCCGCGAGGCACGCCACGTCCGACTGGATGGAGATGGAGCAGCAGCGCGGCATCTCGATCACATCGAGCGTGCTCCAGTTCGACTACGCCGGGTTTCGAATCAACCTGCTCGATACGCCGGGTCACCAGGACTTCTCCGAGGACACGTACCGCACACTGGTCGCGGCAGACAGTGCGGTCATGCTGCTCGACAACCGGCGTGGCGTCGAGGAACAGACGCGCAAGCTTTTCGCCGTCTGCAAGCTGCGCCGCATCCCCATCTTCACCTTCGTCAACAAGGTCGACCGCCCCGGCGAAGATCCGCTGAAGCTGATCGACGACGTGGAGAAGGATCTCGGCATTGCTGTCTATCCGGTCACGTGGCCGATCGTCAACAGCGAAGGTTTCGTCGGCGTATTCGACCGCAGCAACGGCGAAGTACACCTGTTCACACGTGAGCGCGACCACGGCCAGCGGCGCGCAGCCGAGACCGTGCACGGCCTGTATGACGATGTCGTAATCGACATCATGGGTGAAACGGCCCACCATCACCTGCTGGAGCAGCTCGAGCTGCTGGATGCACTCGGCTCGTCATTCGACCGCGCGGCATTTGCGCGCGGTGAAGTGTCGCCTGCGTTCTTCGGCAGTGCACTGACCAACTTCGGAGTCGAGCCCTTCCTCCGCTCGTTCCTCGAGCTGGCACCGCCGCCGACGCCGCGCGAGACGGACGCCGGACCGGTCGACCCGCTGGCACCCGAGTTCACCGGCTTCGTGTTCAAGATCCAGGCGAACATGGATCCCAAGCACCGTGACCGCGTCGCGTTCGTGAGAATCTGTTCGGGAGCGTACGAGACGGGGATGAACGTGCTCAACGTGCGGAGCGGCAAACCGATGCGTCTGACCGCACCCGCGCAGTTCATGGCGCGCGAGAGAACGCTGGTCGAGGAGGCATGGGCGGGCGACGTGGTCGGCATCCACGACCGCGGCAACCTGCGCATCGGAGACTCGCTCGCGGAAGAGGGGAACGCTGCGTTCAGCGGGATCCCTCGCTTCTCGCCCGAGCACTTCGCGCGCGTCACCGTCCCGGACCCGCTCCGCCGCAAGCACCTGGATACCGGCCTGCAGCAGCTCTCCGAGGAAGGTGCAGTCCAGGTGTTCTACGAGGAGGGCCTGACCGGACCGTCACCCATGGTGGGGGCCGTCGGACCGCTGCAGTTCGAAGTGCTGCTCCACCGGCTCGAGCATGAGTACAACGTCATTGCGACGCTGCATCCGCTCGGCTATCACTCCGCCCGATGGATCGTCGGCAGCGAGGCCGCGATCGACGAGGTCGTCCGCGGCTACGGCCGCGCGAAGGTCCATGACGCCAAGGGCCGCCCGCTCGTACTGTTCCCCAACGAGTGGTCGCTCCGCTCCGCCATCGAGAAGGCGGACGGCGTCACGTTCCACGAGGTCGCACCTTAAATCTGCTGTTCCGCGACGAGCGGCCGCGGCATTACGGCACGAGGGACGCAGCCATCCTGCGGCACGAGTCCGCGCACGCACGGCAGGCTTCCGCACATATCGCGCAATGCTCCATTCCCATCGCACCATGGCGGGCGCACTCATCACCGCACGCCGTGCACATCCGGATGCATGCGTCGAGCTGCGCATGCAGCGCCGGTTCGTCCCTGCGGCTCGGCCGCGCGAGCAGCTCGGCCGTGAGACGGCACACTGATGCGCAGTCCAGGTTCAGACGGATGCACTTCACCTGCGCCTTTACATCATCCTCGCCCAGGCACGCGTCGGCGCACACGGTGCAGACCAGTGCGCACTCCGTCGCCGCCGCTATGCATGCATGCGCCACATCGCCGTTCGACGTAACGGGGTCGGGATGCGTCGCGAACATTTTTCCGAGTCGTTCCATTTTGTAGCCTCCAGGCTGTACCGGGGGACGATCCGAAAGGCAACGATCGGGCCGTAACGGAAACGGCTGGTAATACAAGTCTTGCTTATGGCGCAACGGGTTTGCATCGTTCACCGGCTGACACGCGGGACGAACGTCACGCAGGTGGCGGAGTTCGTGCACAGGGGCGGGCGGCCTGCGAGTCATGCATGACGGAGAGTCGTGCAACCCAACCCGGGTCCATGCCGCGGCGGGCGCCGCGGCGAGGGGCCTGGAATACAACGTGAGGATGAATGAACAAGGCAAAACTGTTTGGCGCGATGATCGTCGCGGCGGGTATGTTCGCGTATGCCGTTCCCGCGTCCGCCCAGACGATCGGCTTCAAGGTGGGTCCGACGTGGTCGAACATCGACGCTGAGGGCGATGATGACGGCCTCGACCGTCTCCAGTCCATCGGTGGCGGCGGCTTCGTCCGTTTCGGCATGATGGGCCTCGCACTCCAGGCCGAAGTGCTCGCGGTTACGAAGGGCACGAAGGAGTCGGAAGAGGGCATCGGTGAGCTGAAGACCAAGCTGGACTACATCGAGGTGCCGCTGCTGGCGCGCTTCTCCATGGGCTCCACCATGCCGTTCTCGCCCTACATCATGGTTGGCCCGTCCTTCGCCTTCAACTATGGCTGCACGGCGGAGTTCGAGTCGGACGATGAGGATGTGCTGGCTTCGGATGAAGTCGATTGCGATGACGAGGATGCCGGTCTCGGGATTGACATCAAGTCGCTGGACATCGGCGCGACCGGCGTGCTCGGGTTCGAGTTCAAGGCTGGCCCGGGTGCGATCCTCGTCGAGGGCCGCTACACCCACGGCTTCATGGACATCATCGACACCGATGCAGAGGATGCCGGTGCGAAGAACCGTCAGTTCGGAGTGATGGCGGGCTACTCGTTCACGCTCCGCTAGTCGGGTCCGGCAAGGCGGCTTCCGAGCCGCTGCGCCAGTAGTCGAGGGGGTCGGTGCCTGGTGCGCCGACCCCCTTCCGTTTCATACCGGGCTCTGCGCGACGCGAACATTGTTGATCGCGGGCCCGCCGTCGCATACCGTTAGTGGTCCTGCCGGAACAGCCAACCATCGGTTCGCCAGGAGGTCCCGCTTGCGGCGCTGCATGCGATTCATTCTCGCGTCCATGCTCATCACGAGTGCGCCGGGAGTTGCGGCACAGGAGCACCCTGCGGAGGCGCTGCCGCAGGAGGGAACGCCGACGTTCCAGGGGTTCCTGTTTGGTGACGTTACGTACCTGGCATCGAAGCGCGGGGGCAGCCAGGGATTCCTGGCAGGTCAGCTGGTCGGCCACGGCAACGCGCGTCTCTCGGACCGGCTGACGTTCTTCGGAGAGCTCTCAGCGTCGGCGCGGGAGAACACGTATCTGATCGAGGTGGAGCGGGCGATCCTGCGATACGACTTCGCGGACGAGCTCAAGCTCTCGGCCGGCCGCTACCACACCCCAGTCTCCTACTGGAACACTGCGTACCACCACGGGCTCTGGCTCCAGACGTCGGTTGCGCGGCCGGAGATCATACGGATCGGTGGGACGTTCCTTCCCGTCCACTTCGTGGGCGCGATGATGGAGGGCACGTTCTCGAGCAGGGTCGGATCCCTGACTTATGCAGCCGGCGCGGGCAATGGCCGGGGCACGATCATCAGCCGCGCGGGGGACGCCGGTGATGTCAACTCGAATCGGGCGACGGTATTCAGCGTCGGTGTTCGGCCGCGTGCGCTGAGCGGCCTGGGCATCGGCGGCAGTCTGTACAATGACAGAGTGCCAATGGACTCGGTCGGCGTGGGCGAGCGGATTCTCACGGGCCACGTTGTATGGGATCACGGCGCGCCCGAGATCATTGCCGAGTATGCGGCCATCCGCCACGATGCACCGGCAGGTGATGCCACGACTTCCGACGGCTTCTACGTCCAGGCGGGCGTGCGGCTGCCCGGCGCGCTGTGGCGGCTCAAGCCGTACGGCCGATTCGAGAACATGGACATCGCGACCGACGACGCCGTGTTCGCACCGAACCTGGCGGACTACGAAGCCGTGATCGGCGGGGTGCGGTGGGACTTCGAAGCGCTCGCCACGCTGAAGGCGGAATTCCGGCGGGAGCAGTCAGCCGGCGGTGAGCGACTGAACAGTCTCTATTTCCAGGCCGCACTCGTCGTCCCGTCCACGCATTAGCGGCGCGGTCATATGCCTATGCAGGAGATTCACATGCGCAAGACCGGAAAAGCCGCCGTGCTGGCGGGCCTCTTCTGCATGGCGCTGCTGGCGGTGCCGCGCAGCGTGCGTGCGCAGGCCGTGGCGATCGTCGTCCATCCAAACGTGAAGGCGACGAACGTCTCGTTCGACGAGCTTCAGCGGATCTTCAAGGCGGAGCAGCAGTTCTGGCCGGACGGCTCACGCATCACACTGCTGGTGCGCGCGCCTGTTGCGATGGAGCGCAACGTCGTGTTGAACCGGATCTACCGGATGTCGGAAGACCAGTTCCGGCAGTTCTGGATTGCGAAAATGTTCAGGGCGGATGTGGCGGCAGGTCCGAAGATCGTCTACAGCACGGAATCGGCGCGCGATCTCGTCGTTGCGATCCCTGGTGCGATTACGTTCCTTCCCGTGGATGCGGTCACGCCAGGCATGCGCGTCCTGCGTATCGACGGCGCATTGCCTACGGACGCACGCTATCCGCTGCGGGCGCGGTAGCGGACGGCGTATCAGGCCGCGTGGCAGCCGGCGGCGCACCCCGCTCGCACGGCGGAGCTGAACCGTCAGCCGACGCCATCAGCGCGGTGCGCGGACTGCCGCCGATGCGCAGAGTCATCTCGTTCTTCGCGCTTTCCGTACTTACTATTGCTTCGTTGTAGACAGCCTCGAGCCGCTGTTCGGAGCGGACGAGCTCGGTGAGGTAGGCCTGCACCTGCTGCGCCTGCAGGGTTCTTTCACGCGGCGTCGTACCGGGTAGCAGGAGCAGCCGCGGCAGTCCTTCGGCCGTGCTGGTCATGTAGTGGGCCTGCATGCTGTACGTCAGTGACAGCCCCGATACGGTCGTCATGGCCATGTGTGTGAGCGCGCCCGTCGCGAGCGCCGCCTCCCAGGCGGTGTTGAGCAGCAGCACCGGTTCCAGGCCCTCTACCAGGCTGCGCACTTCGCTCGCACGCTCCGGATCCCCCGCCATCTCCGTTACGACATCGCGCAGCCCGATATGAAACGGGAGCTCGGCCTCGATGTGCTCGCGGTTGGTGCACAGCTCCTTCTGGAAAATCTCGAGTGACTGGCGGGCGACGTTCTTGTTATGCCGGCTGTCGCGCATGCCGTCCACCGCGAGCGCGAGCAGGATACTGATGACGATCAGTACGGACTCGATGGTGACGCGCAGCAGCCACTCGGGCGTGCCGCCGTGCTGGTCGGGGCGGGGTGGGTCGTTGAGAGGTGACGTAGGCAGCTCCATTCGCGGGAACGGCCCCCCGGCGAGCTGCTGCCGGAGGGCCGCCCGGTCCTCGACGAAACTACTTACCGGGCACGCGTGGTGCGCGGTGCATTGCCGCACGACTTCGGCCATTCCACCGCGACCTTCGTCCGATCGATGAACGTCGGATCCTCGGAAGCGAGGTATGCCAGCATCGCAGTCAGTGTCGCATTGAACTTGAGATCATCGAACACGACCTTGTCATACGTGTCCCGGTTCGTGTGCCACGTCTCGCTGCCGTAATTCCAGCCGAGCGCCCCGAGACCGAAGTGCGGTGCGCCGTTGCAGCCGAACACCGTGCCGTCCGTGCCGCCCGGCGATGGTGCGCGGGTGCCGTTGAACGTGTAGCGCACGCTGTCCGTCATCTCCTTCGGCAGCTTCGCGGCCCACGCCTTCAGTGCGCCTTCCATGGCCGGCAGACCCGAGCCGCTCACGCTGCGGATACGGCCCGTGCCGTTGTCCTGGTTGAACAACGCCTGGAGCTTCGCAACGACCTCGGGGTGATCCTCGGTGTACGCGGTCGAGCCGTTCAGACCCTGCTCCTCGCTGCTCCAGTGACCGGACATCAGCGTGCGCTTCGGGTTCGGATACGCCTCGCGCAGGATCCGCATCGCCTCGAGCATCACCAGCGTGCCCGTGCCGTTGTCGGTCGCGCCCGAGCCGGCGTCCCACGAGTCGAAGTGCGCCGAGAACATCACGATCTCGTCCGGCTTCGAAGTGCCGCGCACTGTCGCGATCGTGTTGTAGACCGGCACCTCACCGAGCAGCTCGGCGTCCGCGGTCATCCGCAGTGTCGGGTTCTGGTTATTCGCCATCAGGCGGTAGACCAGGCCGTAGTCCTCGCAGCTCAGTGCATACGCCGGAGCGTTCTGGCTGTACGTCTCGAAAATCGGCCAGGTGCCGGCCATGCCGATGCCGGCAACGCCGCGGCCCTGGTCCGACATGCGCGAGGTGAGCATGCCCGCCACGCCGGCTGCGTCCAGACGCTTGCTGAGTGCGCCGCCCGACAGGCCGAAGCTGTAGCCCGTGCCCGCGATGCGCGCCGCGCGATCCGCGTAGACCGCGGCTTCGAGGCTGTCCACGCGCGCCTTGGAGGCAGGTGTGCCGAACTCCGTCCAGTCGCTCTGCGGACGGCAGGACGGCAGCGCCATCCCGTCGAGCAGCACGATCTTGCCGCGCGCCTGCGGCAGCCACTTCACGAACTCCGTGCTGTCCTTGAAGAGCGGCAGCATGATCGGCGATGCAGTCACCGGCCGGCCGCCGGTACCCGGGCTCCACGCGAGGAGAGTCCCCTCGAGCGTGCGGACCCGCGGCGTCATCAGGTCGATGTGCGACGTACCACGGCGCCACCCGCGCCATGTGCCGTACTGCTCGTTCTTCGCATCGATGCCCCACGACTTGTAGGTGTGCACCAGCCAGTCGTTGCCGGCCTTCATCCCCGGTGAGGCGGTGAGGCGGGGACCGACGGAGTCCAGCAGCTGCTGCGCGAGCCGCTCCGTCTGCGAGTTGTTCATGCCGATGTCCCAGATGCGCTTCAGCACCGGGTCATCCGTCGGGAATGTCTGCGCCGCAGCCGGCAGGGTGGCCGCGCCGAAAAGCAGCAGCCCTGCCGCGAGAGTCGTGATTCTTCGCATGTCTGGTCCTGTCGGTGGGTTCTGTTTGGGTTCGGTCCGGGCAATATGGGGACTGCCCAGGGGTTGGGCGAGGGGCAGGGGCCGAGGGCTCAGGTGCAGGGCGGTGGGGGGAGGGCTTAGGTTACGGTATGAGTACGAAAAAGAAGGTGAATTACAGGAGCGCGTGGCAGGAAGCGCGGGCGCTGGTAAGGGACCACAGGAAGGCTCTGTCGATCGGTTTGGGGCTGATGGTCATCAACCGCGTGGCCGGCCTGGTGCTGCCTTACATGCCGAAAATCCTCATCGATGACGTAATCAACCGCCAGCAGGCGGGACTGCTGCTGCCGATCGTGGGCGTGGTCGTGGCGGCCACGCTGATCCAGGCCGTCACGTCCTATGCGATCGCGCACGTCGTCAGTGTCGCCGCGCAGGGCGCGATCGCAACCATGCGGAAGACGGTGCAGGCTCACATCATGAGACTGCCCGTCAGCTACTTCGACGAGAACAAGTCCGGCGTCATGATCTCCCGTATCATGACCGATCCGGAAGGCATCAGGAACCTGGTCGGGACCGGTCTGATCCAGCTGGTCGGCGGGCTCATTACCGCCCTCGTCGCACTCGGATTCCTGCTCTCGATCCACTGGCAGATGACCGTCGGAACGCTCGTGCTGATGATGACGTTCGCGGCCGCGATGTCGATCGCGTTCAAGCGGCTGCGTCCGATCTTCCGCAAGCGCGGTGAAATCCAGGGCGAGGTCACGGGCCGGCTGACGGAATCGCTCGGCGGTGTGCGCCTCCTCAAGACATACGTCGCAGAAGAGCGGGAAGAACGCGTGTTCGGCGAGGGCGTGGACCGGCTGTTCCGCAACATCGCATCGACCATTGCCGGCACATCCGCAGTCACGGCTGTCTCGACCGTGATCATCGGGTTCGTCAGTGTGCTGATCATGTACGTCGGCGGAACGGCCGTGCTGCGCGGTACGATGAGCATGGGTGAGTTCGTCCAGTACGTGCTGTTCGTGGGTGTGATGGTTGCGCCGCTCGTGCAGATCTCGTCGATCAGCACGCAGATCTCGGAGGCGTTCGCCGGGCTGGACCGCATCCACGAGGTGAGATCCCTTGCGACGGAGGACCAGCAGGACAGCACGCGGGGCGCACTGGCGGACATGCGCGGCGAGGTGCTGTTCGAGAACGTGTGGTTCGAGTACAGGAAGGACGTGCCGGTACTGAAGGACATCAGCTTCCACGCACCCGCCGGCACGACGACCGCGCTGGTCGGGCCGTCTGGTTCGGGGAAGAGCACACTGGTGGGCCTCGTCATGGCGTTCTACCGTCCGCAGCGCGGGCAGATCCTGGTGGACGGCGAAGATCTCGGGACACTGAAGCTGCGCGAGTACCGCATGAACCTGGGGGTCGTCATGCAGGACAACTTCCTGTTCGACGGCACGGTGCGCGACAACATCGCGTTTGCGAAGCCGGGCGCGACCGAGGCGGAGATCCGGGAGGCGAGCCGGATCGCGCACTGCGACGAGTTCATCAACCGTTTCGACGACGGCTATGACACGATCGTGGGCGAGCGGGGTGTGAAGCTGTCGGGCGGGCAGCGTCAGCGGGTGGCAATCGCGCGCGCCATCCTGGCCGATCCGCGGATTCTGATTCTGGACGAGGCCACGTCGAGCCTGGACAGCGAGGCGGAAGCAATGATCCAGGACGGCCTGCGTCAGCTCCGTCAGGGGCGGACCACGTTCGTGATCGCGCACCGTCTATCGACCATCCGGAGTGCGGACCAGATCCTGGTGCTGGAGGCGGGGCGGATCGTGGAGCGCGGCACGCATGATGCCTTGATGGGCAACCGCGGGCTCTACCGGAACCTGTACGAGCGCCAGTACGGGCTCGTGACGGACCTGTTCATCAATCCAGGTGAAGAGCCGAAGACCACGGCGGCGGAGGCCCTCCAGGGCTGACGCTGAAGACACGCGAGCGTCATGAACTGGATCGACATCGGCAAGGCGGCCATCCTCGGTGTGGTCGAGGGTGCCACGGAGTTCATCCCGGTCTCGTCGACCGGGCACCTCATTCTGGCCGGGGACTGGCTGAACTTCGGCGGAAGCCGCGCCGCCACATTCGACATCTTCATCCAGCTCGGCGCCATCCTCGCCGTTGTCTGGATCTACCGCTCGAAGATCATCCACACGTTCACCGGCTGGCGACGGGAGCCGCAGGACCGCCGGCTGCTGATCAACCTGCTCGTGGCGTTCCTGCCGGCAGCCATTGTCGGGTTTTTCATCCACGACTGGATGGAGGCCGTGCTGTTCCGTCCGACGGTGGTGGCCGTAGCGCTGGTGCTCGGCGGTATCGCGATCCTGATCATCGAGGCCATACATACGCGCGTCGTCGTGGAGACCGTGGACGGGATCCCGACGCGGAAAGCGTTCGGTGTCGGACTGGCGCAGCTGCTCTCGCTGATCCCCGGCGTGTCGCGATCGGGCGCAACCATCATGGGCGGAATCAGTCTCGGCCTCTCGCGCGTGGCGGCGACGGAGTTCTCGTTCTTCCTGGCGATCCCCATCATGTTCGCCGCGTCCGGCTATTCGCTGTTCAAGGCGCGTGACGTGCTGACCACTGCTGACGCGCCGGTGTTTGCGACCGGATTCATCGTCTCATTCGTGACGGCTGTAATCGTGGTGAAGCAGTTCATCCGGTTCGTGAGCAGCAACACGTTCAGGCCGTTCGCGTGGTACCGCATCATCTTCGGCTGCATCCTCCTGGCCTACTACTTCCTGCGCTGACCGATGCGCGTACAGCCGCCGACCCGGTTCCGCCGGCTGATTGCTACGTACGGGCCTGTCCTGGTCGTGCTGCTGCTGGGTGCCATAGCGCTCGTGGGTATGGCGCAGGAGCGGCAGCGCGCGGCGTCGGTCGCTCACACACAGCGTGTGCAGCTTGCACTGGAACGGACGGTTTCCACGGTGCGCGCGGCTGAGTCGAGGCAGCGGGGCTTCCTGCTCACCGGGGACTCATCCTATCTCGTACCATACCGCAGCGCGCACGCACTGGTACGTGCACAGATCGACAGCATTCGCGTGCTTACCGCGGACAATCCCGCGCAGCAGGGACGCGTCGCAGGGCTCCGGTCCGTCATCGAGCAACGGATGGGACGGCTGAATCAGACGCTCGAGATTGCGAGTGCGAGGCCTGCCGCCGAGGTAGAACTGGCGCCAGGACGGGAGCTCATGCAGGAGCTGCAGGATCGCGTCTCCATCATGGAAGCGGCGGAGGACAGCCTGCTGGAGGCGCGGATCAACGCATCGACACGACAGGCCAGGTTCACGCTGTTCCTGGTTCTGTTCGCCACGCTGCTCGCCGGACTCCTGGCACTGCTTGGCAACATGATCCTTGCCGATTATGCGGAGCGGCAGGAGGCGGTGTCGGCGGATCTCGAGCAGCAGAAAGACGAGCTGCGCCGTACGACGCTCGACCTCGAGCGAAGGACGCGCGCCGCGGAGGAGGCGAACCGTGCGAAAGCGGATTTCCTCCGCGCCATGAGCCACGAGCTGCGCACCCCGCTCAATGCGATCGGTGGTTACACACAGCTCATCGATCTTGGGATTCGCGGGCCTGTGACGCTGGAGCAGAAGGCGGACCTCGCGCGGATCGCGCGCTCGCAGCGGCATCTGCTCTCGCTGATCAACGACATCCTGAACTACGCCAAGCTCGAAGCCGGACGGGTGTCGTTCGAGCTCGAGCGCATCGTCATCCAGGACCTGATCAATGCGGTCGACGAGATGGTCGAGCCGCAGATGGCGTCGAAGGGGATTCACTACACATGCGACGCCGGAATCGACAACCTCGCCGTGATCGCCGATCGCGAGAAGTTCGTCCAGATCCTTCTCAACCTGCTTTCCAATGCGATCAAGTTCACGCCCGCCGGCGGCGCCATCGACATGACAGTGATCGCGGAAGGTGACTTCGTCGCGGTCAGGGTTTCAGACACGGGGCCCGGTATTCCTGCAGACCGGCAGGTGGCGATCTTCGAGCCGTTCGTGCAGGTCGACCGTACGCTTTCGGCGACGGCGGAAGGGACCGGCCTCGGTCTATCGATTTCGCGTGAGCTGGCACAGGGGATGGGCGGTGACCTGGTCGTGAAAAGCCGCCCGGGCGAGGGGTCCGCGTTCACGCTGACGGTGCCTGCCGCAGACCCGGCCGGCCTTGATGAGTCGCCTGTGGAACCGATCGCAGAGCATGCTGTAACGCCCGATTCCGGGTTGCCCGAGAGCTGATCCGTCGCTATATTGTGTCAGGCGATTTTCCGGAGAAAGTGATCCGGACGCCGAACTGAGGGGGCTTTGGCCGCTGGCCAGGCCCCTGTTTCTTTGTTCCGATCAGGGCCCCGCGGACAAGAACACGAGCGGGGCCCGTTTTTATCGATCAGGAACAGAATGAACACGTTCGAAACGCTGGGTCTGCATCCCGAGCTGCTGAAGGCGCTCGCGGAGCAGGAGTTCACCACACCTACCCCCATCCAGACACAGTCCATCCCTGCGGGAATCGCAGGGAAGGACATTCTCGCATCGGCGGCGACGGGCAGCGGCAAGACCGCGGCCTTCATGCTGCCGATCCTCGACCGTCTGATCGGCCAGCCGCGTGGCACGACGAAGGCGCTGATCCTTGCACCGACACGCGAGCTCGCGGCGCAGATCGTCGAGCACGCGAACATGCTCGGCAGGCATACGCGAGTGCGCGCTGCGGCGATCTATGGCGGCGTCGGCATGAAGCCGCAGGAAGACGCGATCCGGCGGGGCACCGACATCCTCGTCGCAACGCCGGGCCGTCTGCTCGATCACTGCCAGCGCGGCTACGTGAACTTCAATGGACTCGAGGTGCTGGTGCTGGACGAGGCGGACCGCATGCTGGACATGGGGTTCCTGCCGGACATCAAGCGAATTCTCGCCATGCTGCCGCGCGGCCGTCGCCAGACACTGCTGTTCTCGGCGACCATGCCCGCACCGATCGCGACACTCGCGCGCGAGCTCATGCGCGATCCGGTCACGATTACGGTCGAGCGCAAGCAGACCACGGCGAAGGGTGTGACGCAGGCGCTCTTCCCGGTCGCGGCTCATTTGAAGGTGGCGCTGCTCGCGGAGCTGCTGAAGCGTGACGAGATCGGCAATGCCATCGTCTTCTGCCGCACGAAGCATCGCGCGAACCGCGTTGCCGAGAAGCTCGAGAAGATGGGGTATGCGACGGCGAAAATGCATGGCAACCGGAGCCAGGCTCAGC
>DASUXU010000010.1:0-3390 GCA_036377735.1 Longimicrobiales bacterium | reverse complement strand
GCAGCGGCATCGCGGACGCCGATCACGGGGAAACCGCTGCCGTGGCCGGCGAAGGACTGCATGCGCTGCACGACCGCCGTCCATTCCGCGGCCGTTCGCGTCCGCCCTCCCGGAAACACGTTGGCGGGCCCGAGCTGATGGCAGCCGGTGCAGTCGCCGATGAACTGCCGCTTCACGGCGCCGTCTTCCAGCATGCCGAGAATTGCAGCACTGGCGGAGGGCGGGTCGGGTGCCTGTCGGGCCATGGCGGCGCCGGCTGCGGTCAGCGCGGTGAGCGCCGCGGCCACGGCGGCGACCGGAATCCAGAGGTGTCTGGGCATGGCCGGAGCATACGAAGCCGGCTGGGCATGCTCAACCGGGACGTGATGAATTGCGCCCTGCCCGTGCCGCATGGCTTCCATGCGGGTGCGCGGTGCGGTAGGTTCAGTCGTCCGCCAGGGGTACCCGGCACCATCGCCGCGGTTGAGACAGTCCCTTGGAACCTGATCCGGTTGAGACCGGCGGAGGGAGGCGGCGACGATCGGCAGGCGTCCACCCCGGACGCCCTCACTGAACGCCGTCCGGCTCCGGGTGGCGTTTTTTCATGCGACGTCATCCGGCCTTCCGCTGCATTGCGCACCCCGTCCTGGAAGGCGAGCCATGATCAAGCCGAGCAGCCCGACCATCATCCCGCAGGTGTCAACGTACGAAGAGGCCTTTCCGAATTCGGTGAAGGTCTACGTCGACGGCCCTCACGGCATCCGCGTGCCGATGCGCGAGATCGCGCTGTCCGGCGGCGAGCCGCCGCTGCGCGTCTACGACACGAGCGGCCCGCAGGGAGTCCCTGTGCGCGACGGTCTGCCGAAGCTGCGCACAGAGTGGATCCGCGCGCGCGGCGACGTGGAGGAATACACGGGACTGTACAGCCCGGCCGCACGCTCGACGCAGGACCGCGTGCGCGCCGGCGTGCGCGACGCGTTCGTCGAGATGCCTTCGGCACTTCTGCCCCGTCCGATGCGCGCACGCAATGGCGCGAACGTGACGCAGATGCACTACGCGCGGCGCGGCGAGATCACGGCCGAGATGGAATACATCGGGCTGCGCGAGGGCCTGCCTGCTTCGTTCGTCCGGGACGAAGTCGCACGCGGACGCGCCATCATCCCTGCCAACATCAATCACCCGGAGATCGAGCCGATGATCATCGGCCGCAACTTCAAGGTGAAGATCAATGCGAACATCGGGAACAGCGCGGTCACATCGTCGATCGAGGAAGAGGTCGAGAAGCTTCGGTGGTCCACGCTCTGGGGCGCGGACACGGTGATGGACCTGTCGACCGGTAAGAACATCCACGAGACGCGGCAGTGGATCATCCGCAACTCGCCCGTACCGATCGGCACCGTGCCGATCTACCAGGCGCTCGAGAAGGTCGGCGGAATTGCCGAGGATCTCACGTGGGACATCTATCGCGACACGCTGATCGAGCAGGCCGAGCAGGGCGTCGACTACTTCACGGTGCATGCTGGCGTGTTGCTGCGCTACATCCCCGCGACCGCAAACCGCGTGACCGGCATCGTCTCGCGCGGCGGCTCCATCCTGGCCAAGTGGTGTCTCGCGCATCACAGGGAGAATTTCCTGTACACGCACTTCCGTGAGATCTGCGAGATCATGCGCGCGTACGACATCTCTTTCTCGCTCGGTGACGGTCTGCGCCCCGGCTCGATTGCGGATGCAAACGACGAAGCGCAGTTCGCGGAGCTGCAGACGCAGGGCGAGCTGACACACGTCGCATGGGAGTACGACGTGCAGGTGATGAACGAGGGACCCGGCCATGTGCCGATGCACATGATCAGGGAGAACATGGAAAAGCAGCTCGAGTGGTGCGCCGAAGCACCGTTCTACACGCTCGGGCCGCTGACCACCGACATTGCACCCGGTTACGACCATATCACGTCCGCCATCGGCGCCGCCATGATCGGCTGGTACGGGACCGCGATGTTGTGCTACGTGACGCCGAAGGAGCATCTCGGCCTGCCGAACCGGGAGGACGTGAAGGCCGGTGTCATCGCATACCGCATCGCCGCCCACGCCGCAGACCTCGCCAAGGGCCACCCGCGCGCACAGGAGTGGGACAACGCAATCTCAAAGGCGAGGTTCGAGTTCCGCTGGCAGGACCAGTTCAACCTCGCCCTGGATCCCGTGACGGCGCTCGCGTACCATGACGAGACGCTCCCCGCCGACGGTGCCAAGGTCGCCCACTTCTGCTCGATGTGCGGACCGAAGTTCTGCTCCATGCGCATTTCACACGACATCCGCGCCGCCGCCGAAGAGGGTATGCAGGAGAAAGCCCGCGAGTTCCGGGAACGTGGCGGGGAGGTTTACGTGCCGACGCCTGTGGCCCCTTAGCGGGTTGTCGAGGATGCTGATCCCGGGGTTCGATCTGCACTGAGCCCGCGGTAGCTGCACCGAAATTGCGTTGGGAGTTTTCATGCAAGCGGTGGTGCAGGACTCCACGAGGACCGTAGAGCTGTTTGGCGTTCACTTCATGGGGTTGAACGCCGCGAACGGTCACAAGCTGCTGCTGACCGTGGGCGCAGTTGTCGTCGTATGGCTGCTCGGCGTCGCAATCCGCGCCCTGCTTCGCCTCTTGCTCCCGCGCGGCGAAGGCGTGCGCGTGCGGTTCTGGCCCGAGCAGGCCACCAAGATACTCCTCGCCGCACTCCTCATTCTCACCCTCATCTCGATCTGGTTCGACCGACCGGCGCGTTTTGCGACGGCGGCCGGGTTCCTGACCGCCGGCATCGCGTTCGCCATGCAGCGCGTCATCACCGCGATCGCCGCATACTTCGTGATCCTCCGCGGCCGGATGTTCAACGTGGGGGATCGCATTGTTATGGCGGGTGTCAGAGGCGACGTCGTCTCGCTCGGCTTCATTCGTACGACCATCATGGAAATGGGGCGACCCCCGGCACTCAATTCCGAGCCGGACACGAGCTGGGTGGAGGCGCGGCAGTACACCGGCAGGATTGTCACGGTTACCAACGACAAGATCTTCGACGAGCCGATCTACAACTATTCCCGCGGCTTCCCCTACATCTGGGAGGAGCTGCACCTGCCGGTCTCCTACCGCGACGACCGGCAGCGCGCCGAGCAGATCCTGCTGGAGGCGGCGAATGAGCACGCCGTGCGCGCGTCCGAGCTCGGCGAGGATGAGATCGGAGTGCTGCAGCAACGCTACCTGTTGCGACCCGCCGGGCTCGAGCCGCGCGTCTATTACCGTCTCACCGACAACTGGCTCGAGCTCACCGTACGGTTCCTGGCGCACGAGCACGGTGTCCGCGACCGCAAGGACGCCATGAGCCGCTACATCATCCAGGAGCTGGACCGCGCCGGCATCGGCGTCGCATCCGCAAC
>DASUXU010000009.1:0-22317 GCA_036377735.1 Longimicrobiales bacterium | reverse complement strand
CAGGATCAAACTCTCCAAGAGATTTTGAACAGCTCCAAACAAACGCCTACGTTCGCGTTCGCGTTATCACCACCGAAGTGGCTTTCGTAGGCATTCGGATTCTTACCTTTGCCTTGTTCCCTCGGCACTCGAAGTGCCTGCTCCCCGAAGGTACACGGGGCGCGGGACTCGCAACAAACAACACCAAAACCCAAGATTTCAAAAAGCGTTGGCGCGTTTCGCGCCGAGCAGAACAACTTAACCAGTTCACACCGGGTCGTCAACCCTTCGCCCGGCCATTTTTCACGGCCCGCAGCGACCTTTTACGACCATCTTTTCGGTGTGGAATGCGCCCGGAAGGAATTGAACCTTCAACCTTGGGATTAAGAGTCCCCTGCTCTGCCAATTGAGCTACGAGCGCAGATCCGACCAGCGACTGAATTTCAAAAGTCCAGCGATCGACTCGACCACTGGCAGGGTGAGCGAGGGGACTTGAACCCCCGACCCCCGGGACCACAACCCGGTGCTCTAACCAACTGAGCTACGCCCACCATTGTGCGGCCGGCCAGCGCCGCCCTGCAAAAGTCCATCGGGCATGGAAACACCGAGCGCGCCCGATAGGATTCGAACCTATGACCCGCGGCTTAGAAGGCCGCTGCTCTATCCAGCTGAGCTACGGGCGCAATCACGAAAACCGCGGCGCCGGAACGAACGATCTACAAGTGTTCCGGCGAGCCCGAAAATGTGCGCAAATGCATGTGCGTTGTCAACCGCTCGCACCGTGCAATCTGCAGGTCAGTCGGGGCGCTCGGATTTGAACCGAGGACCTCCTGCTCCCAAAGCAGGCGCGCTACCGAGCTGCGCCACGCCCCGTATTAGGGAGAGAGAAGCTAATCGTGGAGGGGGCCGGGAATCAACGGCATACGAGACCCGTGTGTCTGCCGCGAGCGTCCGTCGTGAGGTGCGTGTGAGAGGAGCGGTGCGAGTGCCCTGCGTCAGAGCAGCGGTGCGAGGGCGCGAAACGCGCGTGCGCGATGACTGAAGCGATGCTTCTGTGCGGGCTCCATCTCGCCGAATGTGCGGTCGGCCTGCGTCACGAGAAAGTGCGGGTCGTACCCAAAGCCACCCGTGCCGCGGGGCTCCAGCAGAAAGGTCCCGGTGCACGACCCGACCGCGCAGAAGGTGTGGCCATCGGGTAGAGCGAGTGCGGCCGCGCAGACGTAATGCGCCGTGCGGTCGGTGGCGCTGCGCAGTCGTTCGACGGCGAGGTCGTTGTTGGCGCGATCGAGTGCGGTGCCGTCCAGGTCCGGCCGGTTGCTGAAGCGGCGGGAGCGTACGCCGGGCAGGCCGCCGAGCGCGTCGAGCATGATGCCGGAGTCGTCAGCGATGGCGGCCATTCCGGCCGCATTGCAGAAGTAGCGCGCTTTTGCAATGGCGTTTTCGCGGAACGTCTCGTACACCTCGATGCCATCCTCTGCCGCGGAAACGGGCACACCTGCGTCATCGAGCGAGATGATGGTGGCGCCGCACTCGCCGAGGAGCATGATGATCTCGCCGGCCTTGTGTGCGCTGCGCGTGGCGAGTACGTACTGCGCGGCCTTCATGCGAGTGCGGCCCGCTGCATCTCGAGTAGTGCGCCAATGCCGTCGAGGCCGAGTGACACCAGTGTATCCAGCTCTGCGCGGCTGAACGGGTTGTGTTCGGCGGTGCCCTGCACCTCGACCATGCCACCGTTCTCGAGTGCGACAATGTTCATATCGACGTCAGCGCGCACGTCTTCCACGTATTCAAGATCCAGTCGCGGCTCGCCATCGATGATGCCGACACTCGTGGCGGCGACTAGCTGTGTCATCGCGGACGCGGCACAGTGTCCCTCACGCACCAGCCATGCACAGGCATCGTGCAATGCGACCGCGGCGCCGGTAATCGCCGCGGTGCGGGTACCACCGTCCGCGACCAGCACGTCGCAGTCGACGAGGATCGTGCGCGGCCCCAGCGTCTCGAGGTCCACAGCGGCGCGCAGCGCGCGGCCGATCAGTCGCTGGATCTCCTGCGTCCGTCCTCCCAGCTTGCTGCGCTCGCGCTGGTTGCGCGTGTGGGTGGCGCGCGGCAGCATCGAATACTCTGCCGTCACCCAGCCGGCCGTGCTGTTCCTGCGCCAGGGCGGCAGCGACAGCTCGACGGATGCGGTGCACAGCACCCTGGTGTTGCCTGTCGTGATGAGACACGAGCCTTCGGCGTACGGCACGGCGCCGCGCTGGAAGGTGACTGCACGCAGCTCGTCGGTTTGACGCTGCGCGCGCGGAGATGGAGTCATTTCAGATCTTCCTGGATGCGCTGAAGTGTGCCGGTCGTGGAGTGCCCGATCACGAAGGGAATGATGACGAGCCGGCCGCCCGCCGCTTCGACCGTCTGTCTGCCGACAACCTGGTCGGGCCGGTAATCCCCGCCCTTCACGAGGACATCCGGCACCAGCAGATCGATCAGTGCGGCCGGCGTATCCTCGGCGAAGATCGTCACGGCGTCCACGCAGCCCAGACCCGCCAGGACGATGGCGCGGTCGGCTTCGGTATTCACGGGTCTCGACGGCCCCTTGAGCGCGCGCACAGACGCGTCACTGTTCAGTCCGACGACCAGGGCATCGCCGAGTTCGCGAGCGGCATACAGGTATTCGACGTGTCCGCGGTGGAGCAGGTCGAATACGCCGTTCGTGAACACGACGCGCTGTGTTCGCGGCCGGCCGAACCGCTCGATGAGAGCGGCGCGTGGGAGGATGCGCGCGGCGGGCGGTATGATCACGGCAGTGTCACTGCAGGTACATCATCGGATTCGCTGCCGCGGAGCTGGTCGAGGATGCGGTGGGCCCCATCATCCAGCAGCTTCCGGGCGAGACCGATACCGAGATCTGCCGCCTCTCCGACATCGGCATCACCGGAAGCCCGCAGCACTGTGTGTCCGTCCGGATCTGCCACGACTGCGTCCATCCGGACGCGACCGCCGACAATGCACGCATGCGTTCCGATGGGCACCTGGCAACCGCCCTCCAGGTGCCGGAGCAGTGCACGCTCAGCGCTGACCGCGGTGCGGGTATCCTGGTGATCGAGCGATGCGAGCAGCTGCAGCGTGGGTTCGTCTCCGGTGCGAGCAACGACAGCGACCGCTCCCTGCCCCGGCGCCGGCAGCCATTCCGGTGACCGTAACACCTGCGTAACCGCGTCCGCACGACCCAGCCGCCGCAGCCCCGCGAGCGCGAGGATCAGTGCGTCGTACTGCCCATCCTTCAATTTCGTCAGGCGGGTATCGAGGTTGCCGCGCACATCCCTGACGTCGAGGTCCGGCCTGCGGGCAAGGAGCTGCGCCCTGCGCCGCAGGGAGCTGGTCCCGACGCGCGAGCCCGCCGCGATCCTGTCGATGGTCGTGAATCCGTCGGCTGCGAGCCACGCGTCGCGTGCGTCTTCGCGCTCCAGGATGGCCGCCAGTGTGAGTCCGTCCGCAAGCCGGGTGGGCAGATCCTTGAGCGAATGAACGGCGCAGTCTGCGCGCCCGTCGAGTACAGCGGCGTCCAGCTCCCGCGTAAAGAGACCGCGTCCGCCGATGCGTGCCAGCGGCACATCCGTGATGTGGTCCCCGGTCGTGCGCACGATTTCCAGACGGGACGGCACCTGGGCGATCCCTTCCTGCACATGCGTTGCCTGCCACAGAGCGAGTGCGCTGCCGCGGGTCGCAATTACGAGGGTCTGGACGGTGGTGTCTACCACTGCGACTGGGCGCCGTCGATGATCTGCTGAATGAGGCTCCGCACCGCCGTGAGGCGCGCCACCTCGTCCGTCTGCGTGTCCGGCCGGTACTCGCCGCGGCCGGAGATCGACGTCGACTCCCAGATATAGGCGTTTCGCTTCACGTCCACGATACGAAGCGACATCGAGACCTGGACCTGGTGCTGAAGCACTTCCACGGCGCCCTGGTCGCCCGGACGATAGTTCTGGGCAACGTCGCTGTAGCCAGTGATTTCACCACGCACCACGGCATCCGCCACATCTTCGCCCGCCAGCCGGACACCGAGCGCGCGCGGCAGGCGCTCGTTCAGCTCACGCGCGACCTGTTCATTGAGCTCGAACTTCACGGTGCGATTGTCGAGCGGTGCAATGAAGATGGTCTTGACGTCCGGCGGAAAACCGCCGGCGGTCGTAAGACCGTAATTGCAGCCCGCGGCAGAGAGCGCCAGCAGAGACAGGCAGAGCAGCAGCGCCGCCGCCCGCCTACTGGATCGAAACATTCCAGACGCCTGGATCAAAGGGTGGCACGTTCTCGGTAGCGGTCACGGTCAGGGTGAGCTCACGGAACTCGCGCCAGTCGCGGAACACTGCGCGCGCCGGCCGTGACTCCGTGAAAGGTCCAGCGAGCTCGACGGTCCTGCGCCCGCCGTCTCCGCCCTGCCATTCGACGGATCGCAGAGACGCACTGTCCGCACGGAACTGCCAGCTGCCGCCATCACCCATGTAGCGCAAGGTAAGGCCTGCCGCGCCCTGCGTCATCCCGGTGAGCTCAGCCGCCGGCGCGCGGAAAACGCCGAGCAGGCTCCAGAGGAATGCGACCGGCGGCAGGGGTACGTTGCGCGCGGCCGCCAGGTATTCCAGAGAATCGCGAACGAGTACGGCGCGCACGAATTCGACATCCTGCGGTCCGAACAGGTCAAGGCGCGCGTGATACGGCCCCTGTACGCGCAGCACGCCCTTCCCCTGCACCCGGACATCGCGATCCTGCAGAGACCAGTCGAACATGATCTGCCGCGGCGCATCGGGTGCCGTGACCCGCGTCAGACGTTCGATCTGCGCCGAATCGAGCTCGGCCGCGGGTGTTTCCGGGGAGTCCGCCCCTGCCGCGCCGCCGGACTGCCGCGCGGCACAACCTGCCGCGGCGGCCGTGACCAGCGTCGCCAGCATCAGCAGCCGTCGGACGGATCTGGGTGTTGCGGTCAAGTCAGTAGTTGAACCCGATGAAAAAGTCTACGAACGTGTCCCCGAACCGTTCGCCGTCACTGAAAATAACGGGAGGCCGGTCACCGCGCGCGAACCGCCTGCCGACGTCCATGCGGAGGACGAGCGGCGCGCCGAGTGACGAACGGAAACCCGCGCCGTAGCTGCCCCAGAGCCCGCGGACCGGCTGGTCCTCGAGGGAGCTGGTCCCCGCATCGAGAAAGACTGCGCCCTGGATGCCGGGCAGGCGGAGCGTACCGAAGGGGAATCCGAGTCCGATGCCGGTCAGGATCGGAAACCGCCACTCCTGGTTGAGAAGTCCGACACGCGATCCCGCAAGTGAGTAATAGGGATATCCCCGGAGCCGGTTCGGCCCGCCCAGCACCGCGCGACCCGGAAGCGCGCCGTCGCTGTAGTACCCATAGGCCCGAATGGCATACGCGCTGCGCAGCGAGGTGCGGTAATAGTGGCGGTAGTCCGCCAGGGCCGCCCAGTTCTCTGCTGCTGCGCCGCGCTTCACCAGCCGCTCCGTCACAGCGCTTACGCTTGCACATTCGAAACACGCCACCATCCCCAGCGAAACGTTGAAGCGCTCGCCGTCGATCGGTCCGGTTTCGAGCCACAGCGTGTTGTCCTTCACGTACGAGATGAAGTTGTTCGCGAGATATCCGCGGCGCGTGAGATCGCGATCTACCAGATCCGTGGTCGGCCGGATGAACCCCGCCTCGATGCCGTCGTCGACGTCCACGCGGTTGCTGCTCTGGAAGCCGAGCTGCATCTCGATCCGGCGGAACTTCGACAGCGGGTAGCTGCCGATCACATAGCCGCCGTAGCTCTCCTCGTCATATACGTCGAACGCCACATCGCGGAACCGCCCCTTGAAGCGGAACAGCGCGGCGCCGTAGTTGAGGCGGTGACTGAGATTGAGGTAGAGCGCGCTCCCGCTGAGGTTGTCGGCGAGGTTCGTGACCTTGTTGAACTGCGCCGCGGACACGCCGACGAACAGGATGTGATCGCCCAGCATGTCGCTCATCAGGAACTGCGCGCCCTGTGCGGAGCCGAATCCCGGTGCAACGACCGCGTCGGCCGCAGCAAAGTCGAGCGTCATCCGGTTGAGCGGAGTGTAGTCGCGCGACTCGGCGCCGATGGTATCCACGCCCTGCCACATCCAGCTGTGCGTTGCGCCGCCGCCGACGGGCTCAGCCAGTGCAATGCGCTCGAAGGGTTCGTGCCCCGCAAAATCGTACTGATAGACCTGGAACGAGCGCTGCGAGTAGCCGGCAAACACCAGCCCCGTGTCATCCGGCAGCCATTCGGGATCGTATGCACCGCCCGTCATCTGTGTGATGCGCGAGCCCGTGCCGGTGGAATCCGTGACGTACAGATCGTAGGAGCCGCTGCGGTCGGAAGTGAATGCGACGCGGGACCCGTCTCCCGACCAGCGCGGCGACTGATCCTTCCAGCGGCCGTATGTCAGATTGCGGATGACCCCGGACTCCACGTCGAGCAGGTACAGGTTGGTCGAGCCATATTCGCCATTGTCGGTGCGGTCGGATGCAAAGACAATGGTGCGCCCGTCCGGCGACCAGTCGGGATCTGCGTCCCGGTAGTGATCATCGGTAAGCCGTCGCAGACGCTGCGTGTCGAAATCGAGGATGTAGAGATCCGATGTGCCGGCCATCGACAGCGCCTCGAACACGACGCGATGCCCGGTGGGATCGAACGCGGGCGACCGTATGCCGACCAGCTGCGGCCACTGGTAGCGGCCCACGACATCGCGCGTCTCGATGTCCCACAGCATCAGTGCGTCGCGGTCCAGGAATTTGGAGCCGAGCACGACGACGCCGTCGCTCGAGACATCGAACCCGGACTCGAAGGCATGAAAGGACTCGAACTCCGCACTGCGCTCACCCTTGAGCACGGCTTCGAGGTCTTTCTCGCCCTCCGACAGGGATGTCATGTACAGGTTGGTGTAGCCGTTGCGCGGCGACATGAAGAGCAGCTGCGTCTCACCGCCCGGTGGCGCATAGATCACCGGCTTGTAGTTCGCTCCTCCCTTCGTGATGACGGGACGCGACCCGATCGCAAGCGGTGACCGCTGAGCATACACCGGAAAGTAGCGCTGCTCGAGGGCGTACTTGAACTCGATGCTGAGACGGTCGAGGTCTACGCCGAGAACACCTGCCAGCAGGGCGTCGAACGACGGGTAACGCGGATACTGCTCGTACATCTGCGCGATGTATTCTTCACCGAACCGCTCAGAGAGATACTTGTGGAGCTCCGCGCCCAGTGGGTATGAAAAAAACGAATACGTCCGCGAAAACTCCTGGATGGTGGGCAGAGACCCGTTGAGCGTGAGGTCCCGGATGAACATGTCATCTTCCGTGGTCTGTCCGCCGGACCAGTATTCGGCAAGGCCCTCGGTAAACCAGTGGATCTGCTGCGGCGATGCGCCGCCAGCGCGCGGATTCTGAGATGCGACCTCTGCGAGCTTCGAGAGCTGGAACGCGTGTACGAGCTCGTGCCTCAGCGTGCTCCGGAACTGCTCGTAGTCTCCGCGGAACGGCAGTGCGACGCGCCGCTTTAGATACTCGGTGAAGCCGAGCACGCCCTCGGGAATGAAACCGGGAAAGAGATTCGTCTGTTCGAAGTCGTGATCGGCAGCGTAGATGATGAGCGGGATGCGGCGGAAGGGGTGATGCTGAAATTTCCGCTCCAGCACCGAATAGCTCTCTTCCCCGTAGCTGAGTGCGAGCTTCGCGAGCTCTTTCTCGGCCGGATAGTAATAGACGTCCAGGTGCTCTCCGGAGAGCACCTGCCAGTCGAAATTTCGATACTGGATCTTGTTCTTCCCGAAGGGCACCGTCTGCGCCGCGGCGGTGCCAGCGCCTGCCGCGAAGGTGAACGCGGTCAGGAGAAGGAAGGTCGCAAAGCGCGCTTTCATCATCGCAGGATCTCGATTCCGTTGATGGGCTCATCCTGGACGACGCGGTCGGCGGTGGTCATGCTGTCGCGCACGTACCCGAACACGGTGTAGCCACCGTCCAGGTGAGGCTGTGGCGAGTGAGCAATGAAGAACTGGCTGCCGCCCGTGTGCGGGCCGGACAGCGCCATGCCGACAGCGCCCCGGGTGTAACGGAGCCGGTTCATCTCGTCGCGGATGGAATAGCCCGGGCCGCCGCTGCCGTCGCCGCGCGGATCGCCATCCTGGAGCACGAAGTTCGGCACCACGCGATGCCATCTGAAGCCGCCGCTCGCGAAGTATCCGCCTTCGGCAAGACCGATGAAGTTGTTGACCGTGAGCGGCGCATCCGCCGCGGCGAGCTCGATGGTCACGTCGCCACCCGCGGAGTGGATGACCGCACGCGGCGGCCGACCCCTGACTGCGGGCTGGACGAGCGCCCGCACGACGTTCTCGTAGAACGCGAGCGGACGGTCCGAATCGGGGCGCGGCTCACCCCACGATCCCGCCCCGAGACTGCGGCGAACCGCTGCGCGGACGAGCGGGTCCGGTGAGCGCTGAAATCTGAAGAAGAAGCTGCGCGCGATTGCGGAATCCCGCCGCGCCAGTCGAGCAATCGCGTCGACGGCCGCGAGTGCGGCGTCGTTTTCGCGGTCTGAACGTGCCCGTGCATAGGCATCCATCAGGACGGAGACATGCGCCGGGTCTGCATGTCGACCGAGCGCGCTGATGGCGCCCGCCCGGACTATCACATCCGGACTGCCGAGCGCCTGTACGTACAACGCGTCTGTCGCCTGTGTCGTGTCGGCCGCCGCGATCGTCGCTACTGCCTCCCCCAGCACGCGGGCGTCCGGATCGCTGAGGCTCTCCCGCAGCAGCGCCACGACCTCGTCCTGCTCCCCTGCAGCGACAGCCCGCACACCGTACAGCCGCTGAAGCCAGCCCTGGCTGCGCAGCCACGCCTGCGCAACGGGGATTCCCGCAGCGGGCGCCGTGCGCACCAGTCCAGCCAGCGCTGCCGCCCGAATCGCGAGGACTTCCGTGGTGTCCCCCGCCACCGATTGCAGCAGCGCGATGGCGTCCGCGGTCTGCAGTGTGTCCAGCGCGATGATCGCGGCGAGCCTCACGTTGCGATCGGCATCCTGCAGCAGTGCGGCAACAGGTTGCGTGAGAGCCGGCTCCCGGAACGTGCCGAGAGCCTGTGCCGCATTGATGCGAACGTGCGGGTCCGCGTCCCTCAGAGCGGATATGAGCGCGGCGCGCGCAGCATCTCGGACGGCCGCGGAATCGACGCGGGAGGCGCGGAGCGCGCGCACAGCGGTCTGGCGGATGTCCCCATCACGGTCCCGGGTCGCCTCCAGCAGTACAGGCACCGCAGCAGACCCACCGGCGCGCATGAGCGCGTAGGCCGCCGCGAACCGGACCTGCGAGTCGGGATGCGTGAGGAATGGCTGCGCGAGCTCCGCGACGGAATGATCCAGTGCCTGTGGCCTGCGCCAGACCGCGAGCAGCAGCTCGCTGATGACATGAGGTGATCGTGCCGTCGAGCCCGCCGATGGATCAGCCGCCGACCGGAGTGCTGCGGAAAGGACCGCCTGCGACTGTCGCGTACCGATCATGCCCAGCGCGTGCGCGGCCTCGCCGGCCGTGACGTCAATGCGGTCGCGAAGAGTCTGGCCGAGTGCAGTCACGACCGTGGTCGCAGTATCGCCCAGTTCTCCCAGTGCGAACGCGGCGTCAGCCCTGACTGCGGCGACGCTGTCATTGAGCGCATGCAGCGCGATGCCTGCTGCCGCGGAATCGCCGGTGCGCATTGCTCCGAGCACCGCGCGGCGCCGCACTTCAGGGTTCTGTGACGCGAGTGCCCGCGCAACGACGTCGGGCTCGAACACCCTTCGGTCTTCCATGCGCAGTACGGCTGCGACGAGCGCAACATCGGTGTCCGCGAGATCCGGCGCTGCCTGAACAGGAAGCTGCTCGACGGCCAGCGGCGTGGGCGACGCGGGCGCCTGCACAGTGCCACACGCTGCACCACTCAGCAGCGCTACGAGTGCGAGAGCGGTGTTTGCTGACCGGGAAGGCCGTGCGCCGCCCGCGCGCGTCGCTTCAGCGCGGAACTGCGCCACGCAGTACCTCGTACAGCTCGGGCTGGAAGCGCCGGGTTGCGCCGGCCTTGTCCAGTGCTATCAGCATGGTGGACGCCGTGGCGAGCCGTACCGGCTCGTCCCGATCAGTATCGTGCTCTCCAATCTTTTCGAGTAGGTACTCGAACGTCACAGCCCTGGACTGCACGGTGGAGGGCCAGCACGTGATGCGCACACGATCGTCATAGCGGGCGGAGGCGTGGTACCGCACACGGGCGTCTGCAACGGCCAGGATGAGGCCATCCTTCTCCAGCTCGGCGTATGATCTGCCCAGCTCGCGAATCAGGCCTGTCCGCGCGACCTCGCACCACACGAGGTAATGCGCGTGATATGCGACGCCCATCTGGTCCGTCTCCGCGTAGCGCACGCGGATATCCGTGGTATACGCGTTCGACGGTGCATTCTTCATCGGGTGCCCGTCATTCGCCGTAGGGCACCCAGATGTTCTTCACTTCGGATGCGTGACGCAGATATTCCTCGCCCTCACCCTGCAATGGATCTGCCCAGTCCCGCCCGGCAACGATCCACGTGCGCTTCATGTTGCCAGCAGACAGACGCTCGACTTCCGCGCCGCCGCCGTCGTGCGCAAAATACCACAGCCCATCGATGTCGTCATGCGATGCGAGCACATTTGCGAGATCGGTGCGCGGGCCAGTGATGATGTTGACGACACCACCCGGCACATCGGAAGTGTCAAGCACCTGGTAGAGGTCGGTGGCGGCGAGAGGCGCGGTGACGGACGGCACCGCAACGACTCTATTACCCAGTGCGATAGCCGGTGCGACGGCCGAGATGAAGCCGAGCAGCGGCTGCTCGTCCGGGCAGATCACGCCGATGACACCCACCGGCTCATGCATGGCCAGTGTCACGTTGCGGAACGGCGTGCGATGGACCGCGCCGTCCCACTTGTCCGCCCACGCCGCGTACGTGAAGAGACGCTGCACGGACGCGTCGACCTCGGCCGCCGCCGCTTTGCGGTCCCCAGTCATCGCCGCAATACGATCCGCGAACTCGTCCGCGCGTGCGGCGAGGTTCTCGGCGAGATAGAACAGGACCTGCGCGCGGTTGTGTGCCGTGGCCCTGGCCCATCCCTCCGCCTTGTGCGCTGCCTCCACCGCGTTCCTGACGTCCTTGCGGTTCCCTTCGCCGACCTCTCCGACGAACACGCCGTCCGCCGACGTGACCGGAGTACTGTAGCCCTGGTCGGGGCGGGCCTGCTTGCCGCCGATGTAAAGCTTCGCTGTGCGGTCGATTGCGGGCATGCCATCTGTTCCGCCGCGCTTCGTGCTGCGCTTTGCATCAGCGGCCGCGCCGGCTCTTGCCGATTTCCCACGCCTGCGGGTACCGGCTGGCTCGTGCGATTCCCACGACGGCTTTACATACTCGAAAAGGCCTTCGCGTCCGCCCTCGCGGCCGAATCCGCTCTCGCGATAACCGCCGAAGCCGCTCGCCGCGTCGAAGACGTTGGTGCAATTGATCCAGATGGTGCCGGCCTTAACCTTCGGCGCGATGTCGAGGGCGAGGTTGACGTTCTCCGTCCAGACACTGGCGGCCAGGCCGTAGCGCGTATTGTTCGCGAGTGCCACTGCTTCGCCGGGTGTGCGGAACGTCATGAGCACAACGACCGGTCCAAAGATCTCGACCTGCGCGATGGTCGCCGCGGGTGACACTTCAGTGCACAGTGTGGGCGGATAGAAGTAGCCATCCTCGGGGCAGCTCCAGCTCGGCTGCCAGATGGTGGCGCCCTCTTCACGACCCTGTTCCACGAGGCGCTCGATCTGCTCGAGCTGCACCGGTGCGACGATGGCACCGATGTCGATGCCCTTGTCGAGTGGATCACCGACGCGCAGCGTCTCCATGCGCGCGCGCAGCTTGGCCACCAGCCGGTCTGCAATACCCTCCTGCACCAGGATGCGCGAGCCTGCGCAGCAGACCTGCCCCTGATTGAACCAGATCGCGTCGACCACGCCTTCCACCACGCTGTCCAGGTCTGCGTCCTCGAAGACGATGAACGGCGACTTGCCGCCCAGCTCGAGCGACAGCTTCTTGCCGGAGCCTGCCGTTGCGACCCGGATGATGCGGCCGACGTCGGTCGAGCCGGTGAATGCGATCTTGTCCACGTCGTCGTGCTTCACGAGCGCCTCGCCCGTACGGCCGTCACCCGTGATGATGTTTACGACACCAGCAGGCAGGCCGACCTCGGCACACAGTTCCGCAAAGCGTAATGCGGTAAGCGACGTGTACTCGGCCGGCTTCAGCACCACCGTGTTTCCCATGGCGAGCGCGGGCGCAATCTTCCACGCCAGCATCAGCATCGGGAAATTCCACGGGATGATCTGTCCTACGACGCCGACCGGTTCATAGCCCTCCAGCTCTCGCCCGGCGATCTGGGCCCAGCCCGCGTGATGATAGAAGTGGCGCGCGACGAGCGGGATGTCGATGTCGCGCGATTCGCGGATCGGCTTTCCATTGTCCATGGTCTCCAGGACCGCGAACATGCGCGCGTGCTTCTGCATGTGGCGCGCAATCGCGTAGAGATAGCGTGCCCGGCCGTGTGCGCCGAGTGCGCGCCACGGCGCGAGTGCGGCGCGCGCGGCCTTCACGGCACGGTCCACATCACCCGCATCCGCCTGCGCAATCGCAGCAAGCGTCCTGCGGTTCGCAGGATTGACGCTGTCGAAGTATTCGCCCGACGACGGCTCACGCCACTCACCACCGATGAAGAGCCCGAACCTGCGGTCGTGCGCATCGAGCCAGGCATTTGCAGCCGCGGGGCTCTCGGGTGCGGGACCGTACTCCAGTGTTTCGAAGATTTCTGCTACGTTCACGGCGGCCCTCCTCAGGCCATCGGGTGCCGGTGCTGCGCGGAGTAGCGCCCGGTCGCAAAGTGTTCGATCTGCCGTTCAATGTCGCCGAGCAGCGAGCTAGCGCCGAAGCGGAATCGCTCGGGCGTGAGCCACTCGTTGCCGAGCTCTTCCTTCATCAGCAGCATCCAGTCGAGCGCCTGCTTTGCGGTGCGGACACCGCCTGCAGGCTTGAACCCGACCGCGTGGCCGGTGCGCTCCATGTAGTCGCGCAGCGTTCGAACCATCACGAGACTGACGGGCAGCGTGGCGTTCACGCTCTCCTTGCCCGTGGACGTCTTGATGAAGTCCGCGCCGGCCATCATTGCGACCATGCTTGCGCGCGCGACATTGCGGAGGGTGCCGAGCTCGCCGACGGCGAGGATAGCCTTGAGGTGGGCATCGCCGCACGCCTCGCGGAACGCGCGCACCTCGTCATAGAGCGCTTCCCAGTCGCCGTTCAGAACGTGTGAGCGTGTTACGACGATGTCGATCTCGCGCGCACCGGCAGCAACGGATGCGTGGATCTCGGCGACACGCTGATCGAACGGGCTCAAGCCCGCGGGGAAGCCGGCGGAGACAGCGGCGACCGGAATTCCGGTGCCGCGCAGCGCGCCCACGGCGGTTGCGACGAAGGAGTGGTAGACACACACCGCGGCAACGCGGATGGGAAGGTCGGCCGCACCGATGGATTCGAGGAGATCGGCGCGCACGGGGTTACGCGCCTTGGCGCACAGTCGCCGGACGGTGCCCTCCGTATCGTCGCCCTGGAGCGTCGTCAGGTCCATGAGGGTGATGGCGCGCAGCAGCCATGCGGCCTGCCACTGCTTCTTCACCGTCCGCCGTTTCGCGATGGTCTCCGCCCGTCGCTCGACGGCACTTCGGTTGATGCGGATGTCACGTACCCAGTCGAGCTCGAGGGGAAAGCCCGGGTTCCGGTCCGCGTGCAGACGCAGCGGTCGTCCGCCTCGCTCGAGTGCCGTATTCCTCTGCATGTTCGCCATGAGAATTGTCCAATCAGGGGTCGGCCGAAGATAACCGCGGGGCGCACAGGGCCGCCACCGCGCCGCTTGTGAGAGGCCGGACACGCGCGTACCTTCGCGACGCATGGCGAAACCTCTCTTCATCACATCGGATGTGCACCTCGGCGTCGTTCCGCTCAGCACGGAGCGCGCGTTCGTGTCTTTCCTGGACCACGTGGCCACCGCCGGCAGCGAGCTGCTCATTGCGGGTGACCTGTTCGACTTCTGGTTCGAGTACGGCGATGTGATCCCGGGCGCGCATTTCCGTACGCTCGCCGCCCTGTCCCGAATCGTGGATGCCGGGATCCCCGTAACGCTGGCAGGAGGCAACCATGACGCCTGGGGCGGTCGTTTCCTGCGGGACCACCTCGGCGTCCGATTCCACCCCCATCCCTTCGAGATGACGTTCCCCGGCGGCCGCGCGCTCGTGGCGCACGGAGACGGACTCGGGAAGGGCGACCTGAAGTACCGCATGCTCAAGGCCGTAGTGCGGAGCAAGGCTGCGATCTGGAGCTTCCGGGCGCTTCACCCGGAGCTCGGACTCAAGCTGGCACGGCGGGTGTCGAGCACGGACCTGAAGGCGGAGGAGGGCGCCCAGCTGGCCGGCCGGTCGGCCTTCCTGGAGGCGTGGGCGCGTGAGCAGCTCGCCGCGGACCCGGACCTCCGATGGGTGGTCTGCGGACATTCCCATCTGCCGGTACTGGCCGAGGTAGAGCCTGGCCGGTTCTACTGCAATGCCGGGGACTGGCTCACGCACTTCACGTACATCGAGGTCAGTCCGGAGGGCGTACCGGCACTGAAGACCTGGAAGCGCTAGGCCGCGCGACCCCACGCCTCCACGTCCACGTGCTCGACCGACCCGATCAGGTCGCCGACAAATCCCCGACCCACATCCCGGAACCGGAGCGGCGAATCGCTCGCGATGAACGTGCACGACCCCGCTACATTACCCGGGTTGCGCAGGCCGTGCGCGTCGAGGACCCGGGCGACGTCGACCGCGGTCTGTTCGGCGGAGTCCACCAGCACCGTCTCCCCGCCCATGATCTCGGCGAGCAGTGGGCGCAACAGGGGGTAGTGCGTGCAGCCGAGGATCAGAACATCCACGTCCATCTCGCGCAGCGGCTCGAGGTACTCGGCAGCGATGATCCTCGCCGCTTCACCCTCGCACTTCCCTTCCTCGACGAGCGGCACGAACAGCGGGCACGGTTGGGCGTAGACGCGGGCCGTGTCCAGGCGTCGGCGCACCGCCAGGTCATACGCGCCGGACCGGATCGTACCGGCCGTACCGATTACGCCGATGCGCCCGGTTCGGCTTGCATCGACTGCAGCACGGGCACCCGGCTCGATCACGCCGACCACCGGAACCGGCAATGTGCTCTCCAGGATATCGAACGCGTGCGCAGTCGCCGTGTTGCACGCGATCACGACCATTTTCACGTCGCGCGAGAGCAGGAACGCCGCGGCTTCCTGTGAATACCGCGCCACCGTCGCAGGCGACTTTGCCCCGTACGGCACCCGCGCGGTGTCGCCGAAGTAGACGATGGACTCGCTGGGGAGCTGTCGCCGCAGCTCGCGCACGACCGTGAGCCCGCCGATGCCGGAGTCGAACACGCCGATCGGTCTCGGATCCCCCGTCATCGGATTCCGCCGACCGGCATTCTGAACTGCAGACCGACGCCGCCATCGCGTTGTGCAGTGACGGATGCGTCCACGGGGAAATCACGCAGATATGCGGCGACATACGCGTCGACTGCGCTCGCCATGGTGAAGAAAAGCGTGTATGTGATCCAGTCCTGACGCTGCTCCTCGCGCGCACCGACGAGGCCGCGCGTATCTGCCACCAGCGGGTGCTGCCCGACCGCCTCCTCGAACACGACAGGGTCGGCAAGACGTTCCGCCGCCTCCGGATCACTGGCGATGAGCGTGTTCAGGGAGTCCGTCGCAATGGCTTCATAACCATCGAGGTTGTCGTTCGCGCGATCGAGCTTCCGCAGTGTCTTGACGAGCATGAACCAGCTCGCGCCCTGGAGTGCGACGAACACCGCGCCACGCCGGTTGGCGCCGATGCTGAAGTGGCCCCAGCCCGGCAGGACGAGCGCGCGCGCGAACGCACCGCGCGGCGTGGCGCCCTCATGTGGAATCGTGTCGGCGACCATCACGGTATCTCCGACCGGCACCTGCGCCGTGGGCGGTGCCTGGCCCGGCGGATTGGCGACAGGTGGCACCTGCGATGCCAGCGGTGCAGCTGGCAGGAGGAGGAAAAGTACGGGTAGAAAACGGTGCACGCGGTTCGATCTCCTGTCAGGTTTCGGCGCGGCTGACGACGCGCAGGCGGCCGGGCATCACATCGACGCGCAGCTCTCTCACGCCGGCCGGCTCGCGGAGCTCGCCATCGATCTGGAAATACAATGGTAATCCGGCCGGCACACGCAGCACGACTGCGCGCACCAGGCGGGACTCTACCCGCCGGCTCGACACATGGGTTCCGCGCAGGATCCGCGGCACGAGCGCGAGCTGCGAGACCATGGGCATGTCTTCGACCACGCACAGGTCGAGCCGTCCATCCGCAGGAGATGCCCCCGGCGCGATCCGGAACATCCCGCCGACGCACCGTCCGTTGGATACCGCGGCCAGAACGATTTTCCGGTCCTGCAGCGTGCCATCGGCGGTTATAGACAGCGGGAGCGCGCGGTACCGGGCAAGCGCCCGGAACAGACCTTCCAGGTAGACCAGAGGGCCGGTTCCCCGACCCAGCCGCTGGATCTGACGTACTACTTCAACGTCTACGCCGGTGCCGATGGCATTGAGGAAGTACTCGCGCTGGTTTCCCCAGCGGGCAATGCCGACGTCGTAGGGTGTGCTGCGGCCGGCGGCAATGGTCCGGACCGCCGCCGCCCACCGCGCTGCGCCCGGAACCACCTTCGCGAAGTCGTTGCCCGTGCCGATCGGTATGATCCCCAGCGCGACCGCTGAGGGGGAGTCCTCCGTCGCCTGAAGAATGCCGTTGGCGACGTCGTGAATCGTGCCGTCCCCGCCGGCCGCGGCAATGATTCCCACGCCATCCCGTACCGCCTGGCGCGCCAGGTCCACGGTGTGGCCGGCCGAGGCGGTTTCTGCAATGGAGGCTTCCACTCCCGCGTCCGCCAGCGCGCGCTCGATCTGGGGTCTGAGGCGCAGCCCCAACCCGCCCCGCGCTGTGGGGTTCAGGATGACGCGGATGCTCAGTGCGCCGCCTGGCGGTCGAGGGTGCGCCGTGCGGCGCCCGCAGTGTGGCCAATGAGCAACGCTACGGTGAGCGGTCCGATTGCGCCGCGCGGCGGTGCGTACGCGGCCATTCGCTCGATGTCCGACGGTGTTGCCGCGATGTCGCCGCGCCCGCCGCCATGGTAGTAGCCGACATCCACGACGACGGCACCGTCTCTGAAGCGCGCGGCATTCACGCCGTGCACGATACCGGTCGCAACCACGATGATGTCTGCCGTTGCGAGCTGCGCCGAGACAGCGTCCGCGTCATCGAGTGCAGCAATGTCGGGGCGCGCGCCCGCCTCGCGGAACAGCGTCGCAAGCGATGCTGCAAAGAGCGGATCGCCCCTTACAATGCAGACACTGCTGTCTGCGACGTCGACGTCGTGAAACGCAAGCAGCTGGATGACCGCTTCCGCCGTCGCCGGAAAATACTCCGGCTGCTCGGGCGACTGGAGCGAGCTGGCGCCGTCCACATCCTTCAGCAGGTCGATCTCATCGTATGCCATCTGTGCATCGATGACTTCAGGCAGTGGATACTGCACGTAGATCCCGTCGACCGTGTCGTCTTCGTTCAGCTCGCGCACGGCGCTGCTCAGTGCCCGCGTGTCCGTCCCGGCAGGCAGTACGACTGGCCGGAAAACGGCGCCCGCCGCCTCGAACGCGCGCTGCTTCACGTCGAAGTACAGCGTTTCCGGACGGCCATCATCCACTGCGACCGCGGCCAGGGCGGGCGCGCGGCCGAGCCGCTGCGTCACGGCCGCGACGAGCCGGGCAGCGTCTTCCGTTATGCGGGCGGCGGGGGACCTCCCCTCCAGTATCAGCGGCAAGTCTCTCTCCATGGCGATTATCTCGACACGTGAAGCTATGGGCGGGCGGGCGGCTCGACCAGCGGTCGGCCCTGCGCGGCGCGGTGGCCGCAACCTTGCCTCGTCTGCCCACGAAACAGGACGTTTGAACCGGCGGAGATGAAAATGATCTGTATCCTTCACGGATTCCTGCTGGAGGGATCCGGCAGCAACCTGTGGACGCGGTCGATCTCGGAAGCGCTGTGCCGGCAGGGCCACGACGTCCACCTCATGGCGCAGGAAAATCATCCGGATCGTTATCCGTTCATCACGGCACTCCACCAGCACCATCGGGATGGCGGCACCACGGTAACGACCTTCGAATCGAATCCCTATCCAGGCGGCTGTACGCTGCACAAGCCGGACATAGGCGACACACTCCCGGTCTATGTGTGGGACCGCTACGAGGAGTTCCGCCACGTCGTGCCGATGATCGAGCTGGACGACGAAACACTCGCCGAATACGTCTCGTGGAATGCACAGGTCCTGCTGCGTATCGTGGAAATGCACAATATCCAGGCCGTGCATGCAAACCACAGCGTGCTTATGCCGCAGGTGGCGGAGCGCGTAGCAGCGGCATCCGGCATACCGTTCACCGTGATGCCGCATGGCAGCGGCCTCGAGTTCGCCGTAAAGCGGGACCTCCGTTTCCAGCGCATGGCCGAGCACTCGTTCCGGCGGGCCGCGACCATTTTCGTGCACGGCGAAGAGATGCGCGCCCGCGTGCTGGACGCGTTGCCGGGTGCGCCCGATATCGAAGGCAAGTTCGTCGATCTTCACCTGGGTGTGGACACCAGCCGCTTCCGGCCGATACCGGCATCAGGGCGTCACGCGAACATCGAGCGACTGCTGTCCGCTGCCGCATCTCTGCCCCGCGGCCGCGCGCCGGAGAGCACCGCGCACATGCTCGACGGCCTGCACAGCGACATTTCGCTCGATGAACTCACCGACGTGCTGGAGCGGGGGCGCGGCCATGACCACAAGACGCCGGACGCGGACCTGGAACAGAAGCTCACCAGCCTCGACTGGCAGGGCGGCTCGACCCTGCTGTATGTCGGGCGGCTGATATCGACGAAGGGCGTGCAGGGCGTGATCGCCGCGCTCCCGCGCCTCCTCGAGGCGAGGCCGGACCTGCGCGTGATCCTCGTAGGTCACGGACCGCTCCGGGAAGTGCTGGAGGCAATGGTATGGGCCATGGAGCGCGGAGACATCGACCTCATACAGCGGGTCGCCGAACATGGCCGCACACTCGAGAAGGCACCGGAGGGGGACACGGGCGGCACGGCACTCACGCAGGTCACGCTGTATCTAGAGAAGCTGCGCGCGGCCGGCCAGCTCGATCGTTATATCAGCGCCGCGCGCAACGTCCGGGCGGAAAACGTCATCTTCACGGGCTACTTGACGCACAGCGAGCTGCACCTGCTCTTTCCATGCTGCGACGCCGCGATCTTCCCGTCGGTCGTGAAGGAGGCGGGGCCGCTCGTGTTCCTGGAAGCGCTGGCATCGGGGGCGTTTCCGCTGGGCACGTACTTCGGCGGGATGCGGGAGAGCATCGATACGATCGCGGACGCGCTGCCGGATGATGTAGTCGAGGTCATGAAGCTGAGTGCGGATCCCGCGCACACCGTGGCGGACATCGTACGCAACGTCCCGCCCGCGCTCGACCTCGGCCGTCGTCACCAGGCTGCGCTGTTCGACGTAGCCCGCGACCGCTACGACTGGACGAGTGTCGCGCGCACCTTTTACGATCGCATCGAAGGACTGACACACTGAGCATCATCACACCGACCACGCCCGGTTATCCCGCGGACGCCATTGTCGTGCTGGGCGGGGGCGTCGAGCCGGACGGCTCCCTGCCGTACATGGCGCGGGCCAGGGCCGCGCGCGGCGTCGAGCTCTTCAAGGCAGGCATTGCACCGCGCCTGATCATGTCCGGCCGATGCGGCCTGAACGATCCGGAACCTGCGGTAACCGAGGCGGCCGCAATGGCCGCATACGCGCGCGCACACGGCGTTCCGGATGATGCGTTGTTCCTGGAGGAGGCCGCGCGCGATACCCTGGGAAACGCGTTCTTCACGCGCGAGCTCTTTCTGGAGCCGAACAACTGGCGCTCCATCCGCGTCGTGACGTCGGACTTCCACCTGTCGCGCGCAGCCTGGGTTTTCCGCAAGATCCTCGGCGCACGCTACGACTTTTCCTTCATCTCCTCCGGCTCCGGCCTGCCGCCGCGCGAGCTGATCCTCCGCGCACTGGAAGAGTGCAAGCTCACGATCTTCCTCAACGAGTGGCTCGCCGCCGTAGAGGAAGGCGACGACGATGCGATCGACAACCTGATGGAACGGGACCACCCGGGCTACGCCGACGCGCCGACCCTCTCCCACGACGAGATGCGCACCCGCCTGGCCGAGATCGCCAACATCAACCAGATCGCCGGCACCCAGCACTGGATCACGCACGGCACCCCACCGCAGCCCCAAATCCCTCAGCCCACCCCCTCCGGCCGCCGCAAAGCCGACCGCCGCAAGTCGTAATTAGCCCATTAGCCATTAGCCATTAGCCATTAGCCATTAGCCATTAGCCATTAGCCATTAGCCATTCGTAAGAGGCGGGAGCCTGTCGGAATCGAACCGACCCGCGCGGGTTTTAGCCACGCACAGTGCTTTTGAAGAGCACGGCCGTCACCAGACGACGCCGACCCCCGTTCGGCCGCGCGCCGCGTTGGATGCTGCGGCGCGGGCCTGGAATTACGAGTGGATGAGCTTGCGGTACTTGATGCGGTGCGGCTGGTCCGCCTCGGCACCGAGACGGCGGTGCCGGTCGGCCTCGTATTCCTGGTAGTTGCCCTCGTAGAACACCACCTGGCTCTCCCCTTCGAACGCGAGGATGTGCGTGGCAATGCGGTCGAGGAACCAGCGGTCATGCGAGATCACCACCGCGCAGCCGGCCATCGAGAGCAGCGCCTCCTCGAGCGCGCGCAGTGTGTCGACATCGAGGTCGTTCGTGGGCTCGTCGAGCAGGATCAGGTTGCCGCCCTTCTTGAGCAGCTTCGCGAGATGCACGCGATTGCGCTCGCCGCCGGACAGCACACCGACCTTCTTCTGCTGCTCCGTTCCCTTGAAGCCGAACCATGAGCAGTACGCGCGCGAGTTGACCTTCGCGCCCCGCCCCATCTCGATATCATCCTGCTTGTCCGAGATCTCTTCCCACACTGACTTGTCCGGTGACAGCGCGTCGCGTGACTGGTCCACGTATGCGAGCTGCACGGTAGAGCCAACTGTGATCGTGCCGGACGACGGCTCCTCCTGGCCGGTGATCATGCGGAAGAGCGTCGTCTTGCCCGCGCCGTTCGGACCGATCACGCCCACGATTCCACCACGCGGCAGGCGCAGGTTCAGGTTCTCGAACAGGATGTTGTCGCCGAAAGCCTTTGTCACGCTCACCGCGTTCACAACTTCTTCACCCAGGCGCGGACCCGCGGGAATGACGATCTCCGCCCGCGTGACTTCTTCCTTACGGTCCTGGTTCGCGAGATCCTCATACGCAGTGATGCGGGCCTGGCTCTTCGCCTGTCGCGCGCGCGGTGACATGCGGATCCACTCGAGCTCGCGCGCGAGCGTGCGCTGCTTGTTGCTCTCCTGCTTCTCCTCCAGCCTCAGCCGCTCCTGCTTCTGCTCGAGCCAGCTCGAGTAGTTCCCCTTCCACGGGATGCCCTCGCCGCGGTCGAGCTCCAGGATCCATTCCGCGACGTTGTCCAGGAAGTAACGGTCATGTGTGACGGCGACGATGGTCCCCTTGAACTCTGCCAGGTGTCGTTCGAGCCAGGCGACGGATTCTGCATCGAGATGGTTGGTCGGCTCGTCGAGCAGCAGCATGTCCGGCTCCTCGAGCAGCACCTTGCACAGCGCGACACGGCGTCGCTCGCCACCCGAGAGTTTGGTGACATCCGCATCAGCCGGCGGCAGCCGAAGCGCATCCATCGCAATCTCGATCTTGCGGTCGAGGTCCCACGCGCCCGATGCATCGATCTGGTCCTGGACGCGGGCCTGCTCGTCGATGAGCGCCGTCATCTCGTCGTCCGTCATCGGCTCGGCGAACTTCATGTTGATTTCGTCGAAGCGCTTGAGCAGGTCGCGCGTCGCTTTCACGGCTTCCTCGACGTTGCCCTTCACGTTGAGCGCGGGATCCAGCTCGGGTTCCTGTGCCAGGTATCCGATGCGCGTCCCCTTCGCCGCCCAAGCCTCGCCCTGGAAGTTCGGGTCCACTCCGGCCATGATGCGGAGCAGCGAGCTCTTGCCGGAGC
>DASUXU010000008.1:0-2556 GCA_036377735.1 Longimicrobiales bacterium | reverse complement strand
ATCGAAGGGCAGCCGGTCGGCGTGTTCTACGGCGGCCAGTACGCGCGGAATGCAGACGGCGACATCATCTACGGTAACTTCACCAACGCAGCATTCCCGGGAGACACGCTGCGGCTGCCGCTGCGGATGCGCACCGGCAATCTGGACGGCAGTGAGACCAACAGCGGCACGTTCGTAAACGGGATCATCGGTGACCCGAACCCGGACTTCACAGCGTCCTTCTCGAATTCATTCACAGTCGGCAGCAACCTGGACTTCAACGTTCTGCTCGATGGCAAGTTCGGCGGCGATGTTGCCAACTTCACCCGCCGCATCACCGAGTTCTTCGGCTCGGACAAGGTGCTCGAGAAGGAGATCAACGGGGACACAATTCCGCTGACGTACGGCCGCAGCCCGTCGGGCCGCATCAACATCTACGAGGAGTACATCGAGGATGGCAGCTACATCAAGCTGCGTGAGGTGTCCGCGACGTACCGGATCGACAAGCCGTGGGTGCGGCACCTCGGCGCCAGCACGATGAGCATCACACTGGCCGGACGCAATCTGCACACGTGGACCGACTACACGGGTATGGACCCCGAGCTGAATCTGTTCTCCGCGAACACGGTCGCGCAGGGTGTCGATTTTGCCAATACACCGCTGGCGCGCTCGTACGTGCTCGGCGTCAACTTTACCTTCTGAGGCGGACGATGACGATGATGACGCAGATGTTCCGTCGCATGGCCATTGCCGGGGCAGCCGTCTTTCTGCTCAGTGCGTGTGACCTCGACCTGACCAACCCGAACAACCCGACCGAAGAGGAAGTCATTACGGACGTGGAAGGCGTCTACGCCCTTGCAGTCGGTATGCAGGGGCAGTTCGCCCAGTCCATCGAGGACTATGTCTTCCCGTCGGCCCTGGTGACGGACGAGCTGGGCACGCGCAGCGCGTCGCTGCTGTCCTACCAGTCGCTCTTCACGGGGCAGAGCTTCGAGAACACCTATGACATCGTCAGCTCTCCCTACAACAACACGTATGCGATCGTGAAGTCGGCGAATACACTGCTGACCGCATCATCGCAGGTGGGACTGGGGGCGAACCTCCAGGCCGGTGTGAGGGCGGTGGCGAAGACGTTCAAGGCGATGGCGCTCGGCATGGCCGCGCAGTCCTTCGAAGAGCTGCCGGTCAACATCGCCGTCGGCGGTGCCGATCCGCGGCCCCGCGAGGAGGTTCTCGACACCGTGATCGCGCTGCTCGAGTCCGCACGTGCGGATATCGTGGATGTTCCCGATACGGAGCTCACGACGATCGGCACGCGCATCCTCCCGACGGGATTCACCCTGCCGATGCTCCGCAATACCATCGACGCCATGATCGCGCGCTACTCGCTCCAGCGCGGTCAGTACCAGGATGCCATCGATGCCGCCACGCGCGTCTCGGCGACGATCCTGCCGTCGCTGATTTTTACGGCTCCGGAACGCAACCCGGTAGAGCGCGTTGCCGTCGGCCTCAACTACCTCGGCGGCACGTTCAACTTCGTCGCCGCAGCGGAGCCGGGTGACCAGCGTCCGGCGTTCTGGCTCCGGACGGACCTCGCGCCCATCGCCGGCAACCCCGGTGACTCGCTGTCGTACAATCTCAGGAAGTACTCGACACCCAACGAGAGCTTCCCGCTGTATCTCCCCGACGAGATGAAGCTCATCCGTGCAGAAGCGCAGGCGCAGCTGGGCATGCTTCCGCTCGCGCGCGGGCTGATCAACGAGGTTCGCACGCAGGCCGCATCTCCGGTCGCAGAACCGGTCGCAAACCTGCCCGCACTGCTCGATGTTCAGCTGCCGGACCTCGACGCGATCCTCCGCCAGATCGCATACGAGCGACGCTACGAGCTGTACCTCCAGGGGCTGCGCTGGGATGACGTCCGGCGTCTGCCCGGTCAGACCGCGCCGACGTTCACGTTCCTGCCGCTGCCGGCACGGGAGTGCACGAACAATCCGTTCGCGGACTGCTGAAGCTCTTATGCGCAGCTAGTACCCTCAGATAGCAGAGACCCCGGCACGCGGCGCGCGTGTCGGGGTCATTTGCTGGCGGCATGTCCCGCCTTTCAGTGGCTGATTCTGCCACCACTCGCGGCGCGTGTTTTCTCCCTCACAACCGTCCACTCACCCTGTCACAGTCCGCTTCGCACAGGATTCGCTCGGCATCCGTGGCAAGCCGCACCAGGCTTGCCTCAGACAGAGCCGAAGCCTGCGACGCGGATCGGACGCGGTATTGGGGCGCCGCTCGCGGTGTGAACGCCGGACGATAATCAGGATCCAGTGCGCCGTCCCGGGCACCCGTGTCCCTGAACACGTAGGCGAGGGCCTTTCCGGCGACGGCCGCGCTGTCAGCGGGGCTCTGCCCGCGAACAGCGCCGACCGTCGCTACGGAGAAAAGAATCGCCAATGCAGGCGCAAGCCGGATCACAGACATCTTGCAGCAGTCCTCTCAGCGACGTCAGTATGTGCGCGTCTCCAGGGTTGATCCCTGGTAGTAGTACCTGAGGATCTCGTCGTACGTTGCGCCTTTCGCGGCCATGCC
>DASUXU010000007.1:0-13554 GCA_036377735.1 Longimicrobiales bacterium | reverse complement strand
GCGCTCACACTGCCACAGAAAGCGCGCGGACGGCGTCGTACTGGAAATGGGCGGTTTTATCCAGTCTCGACACCAAAATATGAACTTCCTATTGTACCGCATGAAAAAATCAATGAGTGCACTGATGCTGGTCACACTTGCGGCGTGCAGCAGCGCCCCGGCACCCAGTACCGGGAATGCTCCGCAGCCGGTGCTTTCGACCATTTATGCCACACCCTTCGCCGCGAATGCGGCCGAACCCCACCTGCGCAATCTCCGGATGCTCACGCACGCCGGCGAAAATGCCGAGGCGTATTTCTCGGCGGACGGCATGCGCCTGATCTTCCAGGCGACGATCCCAGGCGTCTCGCGCTGCGACCAGATCTTCGTCATGGACACCGCCGCCACGCGCGTGCGGATGGTCTCGAACGGGAAGGGCCGCACGACGTGCGCATACTTCTTCCCGGCCGGCGACCGGATCCTCTACGCATCCACCATGGGCGCTTCGCCGGACTGCCCGCCGCCGCCGGATATGTCGCGCGGCTATGTCTGGGCCCTCTATGACTACGACATCTACACGTCCACCGATGACGGCCGCGATGTCCGCCGGCTCACCAGCTTCGCGGGCTATGATGCCGAGGCCACGATGTCACGCGACGGCAGAAAGATCATCTTCACGTCCACGCGCGACGGCGACCTCGACCTGTATTCGATGGACGCGGACGGGAAGAACGTCAGACGGCTGACCGACACACCGGGCTACGACGGCGGCGCGTTCTATTCCGCCGACGGCACGAAGATCGTCTACCGTGCGCACCACCCGACCGAGGCCCGCGAGCTCCAGGACTATCGCGACCTGCTCGCGCGTAACCTCGTCCGCCCCACCACGCTCGACATCTGGGTCATGGATGCGGACGGCTCCAACAAGCGGCGGATCACGAACAACTCGGCGGCCAATTTCGCACCCTTTTTCCACCCGGACGGGCGCCGCATCATTTTCAGCTCGAATGCAGCCGACCCCGCGGGCCGCGATTTCGACCTGTACCTGGTCAACATCGACGGCACGGGCCTCGAGCGCGTAACGTACAGTGCGGATTTCGACGGTTTCCCGATGTTCAGCCCGGACGGGAAGAAGCTGGTGTTCGGCTCGAACCGCGGCGCTGTCACCGAGGGCGACACGAACATCTTCCTGGCGGACTGGGTCGACTAGGGCCCCTTCCGGGGGTATCTTCAGGGCTTACCCACGCGGCGCACGGGAAAAGACGTTGAACCTCGACCAGGCAGCACGGACCACGGACGCGGGCCCCCTCGGGATCGATCTTCAGGGGGCCGCCCGTCGTTTCGGCAGCCGCTGGGTCCTGCGCGGCGTCGAACTCCAGGTCCGCGCCGGCGAGGTGGTCGCGCTGACCGGGCGGAACGGGAGCGGCAAGACCACGCTGCTGCGTATCCTGGCGACACTCCTCCGACCGAACCGCGGTACGGTCACGATCTTCGGACGGGACGCGGCGAAGGATCCGGATTTCGTGCGACAGCGGCTCGGCTTCCTCGCGCACAACCCCGGCATCTACGACGACCTCACTGCGTCCGAGAACCTGCTGTTCGCGCAGCGCATGAACGGCCTGCGGCCGGACGCCGCGGAGCGCGCCGCCGTGCTCGACCGCGTGGGGCTTACCGATGCTGCACACGACCGCGCGCGCGGCTTCTCGGCCGGGATGCGCCGCCGCCTCGCACTCGGCCGGCTGCTGCTGCGGCCGCCGCTGCTCATGCTGCTCGACGAGCCGTACGCGAGCTTCGATGCCGACGGCATTGCGCTCGTCAACGAGCTCGCCCGCGAGACCGCCGCGCGCGGCGGGTGCGTCGTCATTGCCACGCACGACCTCGATCGCGCCTCCATCGTCATGAGCCGGCGGGTCGACGTGCGCGACGGTCTGCTCTTTCCCGTCGCTGCGCCGGACCGCTCGCTCCAGCTCGTGCGGGGCGGCAAATGAGTGCGGAGCTGTCGCGCGTGCTGGCCATCGCGTGGAAGGACGTTACGGCGGAGCGCCGCAGCAAGGCGAACTTCAATGCCGTCGCATTCTTCGCGGGCATGATGCTGATGATGTTCGGCATGGCGACAGGTGCCGACAAGCTCGCACTCGGCGCAGTCGCCACTGGAATTCTGTGGCTGACCGTTCTGCTCAGCGGCGTGCTGTCCTTCAACCGCTCGTATGAGCGCGAGCTCGAGAACGGCGCACTGGACGCACTGGTGCTCTATCCCGGAGAGCGCCGCTCGATCTTCATCGGAAAGCTCATCGCCAACCTCGCCTTCGTACTGCTCGTCGAGGTGATCGTCGTGCCCGTCGCGGCGGTGCTGTACAACCTGGACCTCGCCGCGATCGCGCTGCCGCTCGCGGGCGTGATGTTCCTCGGCACCTTCGGCTTCGTCACGCTCGGGACGTTCTACGCCGCGATCTCCAGCCGGCTGCGAGCCCGCGAGGTGCTGCTGCCGCTGCTGCTGTTCCCGATGCTGATACCACTGCTGCTCGCGGCCATCGAAGCCACCAACGCTCTGCTCGCGGGATTCAATGGCGATGCCTGGTCGTGGAGCAGTGTTCTCGTCGCATTCGATCTCATCTTTCTCGCCGCGGCTACCGTGGCGTTCGACTACGTCATAGAGGCATGAATGAGTGAAGCACGCATGCCGGCGCAGCTGCCGGCCGAAATGAGATGGGTGGAACCGTTCGGCATTGTGTCGCTGCTGCTGCTCGCGGCCACCCAGGCCCTTGCGATCCTGCAATCGCCGGCCGATGCCGCGATGGGGCACCTGCAGAAGATCATGTATATCCACGTGCCGACGGCATGGGTCGGCATGCTCGCGTTCTTCGCGGTATTCGTGCTGAGCATCATGTACCTCGCCACGAAGCGCGTCCGCTACGACCTCCTCGCCGCTGCAACAACCGAGGTCGGCATCGTAATGACCGCACTCACGCTCGCGCTCGGCGCCATATGGGGGCGCCCGACGTGGGGCGTGTGGTGGACGTGGGAGCCCCGCCTGACCTCGACCGCCATCATGCTGCTGATCTATGTCGGCTACCTGGTGCTGCGCGGCTTCGCTGAGGACGAGGAGCGGCGCGCGCGCTGGAGTGCGGCGGTCGGGATCATCGCATTCCTCAACGTGCCGATCGTATTCTGGTCCGTTAAGTGGTGGCGGTCGCTGCATCAGCCGCAGTCCACGCGCGAGAGCATGAGCGGCACGTACTGGAACTGGCTCTGGATCAACGCCGTGGTCATGATGCTCGTGGGCATCTACTTCATCGCACTGCGCTACCGTGCCGCACGGATCGAGCGCGCGGCTGAGCTTAAACTTGAGAACGCCGCGCTCGGAAGGAGTGAAGTCCATGCCTGAGGGTACCACGTCCTATGTAACAGTGTCGTACGTCCTCGCGTGGGTGGTCCTGCTGGGCTACCGCGTCCGTCTGGCTGTGTTGAGCCGGCGCGCTGAGCGCGCATTGCAACAGGAGAACGGCCGATGAGCATGAAGAAGAAGACACCCCTGATCATCGCGGCGGTCGTCGTCCTGTGTGGTTTTGGCTACCTGCTGGTCGGCGGGATCGGCGAGAACCTCGTGTGGAACGTCACGCCGAACGAGCTGCTGGCGAAGGGCGAGGATGCGTATGGACACCCCGTTCGCCTGGGCGGGCAGGTCGCGCCGGGTACAGTCGTATGGGATGAGGACCGTCTCGGCGTACGGTTCATGATCCGGGACGTGGACGGACCGGACATCGAGGTGCACTCGAAGGGCACGCCGAGCGCGATGTTCCGCGAGGGCATTGGTGTCGTGGTGGAGGGGAAGCTCGTGAAGGACGCGGACAGGACCGTGTTCCATTCGACCAACCTGATGGTCAAGCACTCGAACGAGTACAAGCCGCCGACGGAAGGGCATCCGGCACAGGATGACGCATACAAGACTCTCATCGAGAACTGACGCGATGCCGCATCGCTTTCCGCGGAGACAGCAGGGATGATCCGCATTATCGGCATCAGCACGGTCGCGCTTGCGCTCGGCGTTGCGCTGTACGGCATGGTGGCCGCCATCATCGGCGTCCACCGCCGTGACGCCGCGCTCGTGCGCAGTGCCCGCACGGCCGCATACGCCAACTTCGCGCTGCTGCTGATCTCCAACCTCGCGATGATGTTCGCGCTGCTCACGCACGACTTCAGTGTCGCGTACGTGGCGCAGGTCGGCAGCCGCTCGACGCCGGCGTTCTTCACGGCAATCTCGCTCTGGAGCTCGCTCGAAGGATCGATCCTGTTCTGGGGTCTGATCCTCTCGCTGTACACTGCAGCCGCCATGTACCGCACCGGTCCACGCCTCGGCTCCATGGGCGCGTATGCCAACGCGGTCATGCTCGGCGTGGGCGCCTTCTTCTACATGCTGCTGGTCGCGCCCGCGAACCCGTGGGGTCTCGTCTCGCCCGTCCCGCTCGATGGTCCGGGCCCCAACCCGCTGCTGCAGAACCACTGGCTGATGGGCGTGCACCCGCCGCTGCTGTACCTCGGCTACGTCGGCATGACGGTGCCGTTCGCGTTCGCCATGGGCGCACTGCTGTCCGGCCGCATCGACGACCTGTGGCTGCGCGTCACCCGCCGCTGGACGCTCATCGCGTGGATGTTCCTCAGCCTCGCGATCATCGCCGGCATGTGGTGGTCGTACGCCGTGCTCGGCTGGGGCGGGTACTGGGCGTGGGACCCGGTCGAGAATGCGTCCTTCATGCCGTGGCTCACTGCGACGGCGTTCCTGCACTCCTCCATGGTACAGGAGCGGCGCAACATGCTGCGCGTCTGGAACATGACGCTCATCATCGCGACGTTCCTGCTCACCGTGCTCGGGACGTTCCTGACGCGCAGCGGCATCATCTCCAGCGTGCACGCGTTCACGAACGGCCAGATCGGGATCTACTTCCTGACCTTCATCGGCGTGATGCTCGTGCTGTCGCTCGCGCTGCTGTCCGGCCGCACACCTGCACTGAAGACACCGGCGAAGCTCGACAGCATGCTGTCCCGCGAGACCGCGTTCATGTTCAACAACCTGCTGTTCGCGGCGTTCACGTTCACGGTCCTGCTCGGCACGCTGTTTCCGATCATTGCTGAAGCCGTGATCGACCAGGAAGTCTCGGTCGGCCGGCCGTTCTTCAACCAGATGACGCTGCCGCTGTGCGCGGCGCTGCTGTTCCTGCTCGGCGTCGGGCCAATGCTGCCGTGGCGGGCCGCAAAGACCGACCAGCTCAGGCGGGAGTCGATACCGCCAGCTATCGCCTTCCTCGTGAGCGTCGTCCTCGCCGCGATCGCCATGGAGCGCGGGCTGCCGGAGGGCATCAAGCCCACGATGACGACGTTCTACGGCCTGCTCGCCTTCGGCTTCTCCGGATTCGCACTGGTGGCGAATGTCCAGCAGTTCACGCTGGCGGCATCGGCGAGACGGCGCGCGGGGGGCGGAAGCTTTGGCGCGGCACTCTGGGCCGCATCGAATGCGAACCGCCGCCGGTTCGGCGGCTACATCGCACACCTCGGTATCCTGATCATTGCGCTGGGAATTGCGGCATCCTCGATCTTCCGCACTGAAGTCGAGAAGACGCTCAATGCCGGTGAGTCGATGACGATTGGTGACTACTCGATCCGCTTCGATTCGCTGTACGCCCGGAGAGAGCCGCACCGCGACGTGGTCGGCGCGTTCGTTGCTGCCACCGCTGGCGGGCGCGAGATCGCGCTGCTGCGGCCCCGCCTCAACTATTACACGGAGCGCGGCGGCGAAGTCGCCGCGACGCCGGGCATCCGCAGCACATTCAACGAGGACCTGTACCTCATCCTCAAGAACTACCAGCCGAATCCCGGCGCGCACGTCGCTACATTCGACGTGATCATCGAGCCGTGGGTGAGCTGGATCTGGTGGGGCGGTCTGGTCATCGCACTCGGCGCGATCTTCGGCTCGATCCCGCGCAGGGGTGAGCGCGTGCCGACGGACGCGCCGCACGAACCGGCGAGGGTCCCGGAGCGCGAGACGGTTCCTGCGGGGAGCGGCGTATGACGCCGCCGCCGCGCGCGCCGCAGCAGCCTGCGCCGATGAGCTGGAAGCGGTCGGCGATCGCGATTGCACTCGTCATCCCGGTGATCGCACTGCTGTGGTACGGCCTCACGACCGACCCGCGCACCATCACGTCGCCGCTGCCGGGCAAGCCCGCGCCGTCGTGGGAGCTGGAGCGCATGGACAACCGCGAAGCCGTCTCACTCGTGGACGATGCGGGCAGCGTGGTCGTCATCAACTTCTGGGCGTCCTGGTGTCTGCCATGCCGCGATGAGCATCCAGTCCTGATCCAGGCCGCCAATGAATACATGCCCCGCGGTGTGAAGTTCTACGGCATCCTGAACCGCGACACGGAGTCCGCGGCGCAGGCTTTCCTCGACGAGCTCGGCCCGCTGCCGTATCCCACGCTCGTGCAGGGCAGGACGCACACCGGCATCGACTACGGCCTCACCGGTACGCCCGAGACGTTCGTGATCGACCAGAAGGGCATCGTCGCATACAAGAAGACCGGGCCGTTCGCCGATCCGCGCGAGCTCGGCAGCGTACTGGACTCGCTCCTGGCCGCGGCACCGCGGGCGCAGCAATGACGTCGTCAAACACAGGGACCACGTCGCATAAAATGATGCTGGTACTGGCAGCACTGCTGACGTGGATGCCGCTCACCGCGTCCGCGCAAACCACGCCGGCGCAGGCGACGCCGCCGCAGGACAGCAGCTCCGCACACGCGGGCTCCGTCGTGGAGCCCGAAGCATTGGCGCAGGACACGAGCAGTACGGTCGAGCTGTCACCCGCACTGGAGAAGCGCGCGCGCTCGCTGAACGAGCAGCTTCGCTGTCCGGTCTGTCAGAGCAGCTCGATCGAGGAGTCGCCGGCGTTCGAGGCCACCGAGATGAAGAGCGTGGTGCGGACGATGCTCGCGGAAGGGAAGAGCGATGAGGAGATCATCGCGTACTTCCAGTCGCGTTATGGCGACTGGGTGATGCTCGCGCCGCCGAAGCGCGGCTTCAATCTGCTCGTGTACGTGCTGCCGCTGCTGCTGGTCGTCGGCGGCGCGGTCTTCGTCTACCGCACCGCCCGGCGCTGGGTCTCGAGTCCCGCCGCCTAGAACAGCCCCGTAATCGTACCGTCCTCGCCGACACTCATGTTCTCGGCCGCCGGCTTCTTCGGCAGGCCGGGCATCGTCATGATGTCACCCGTGTGCACTACGGCGAAGCCCGCACCGGCGGATGCCGTCACTTCGCGCACCTTGATGCGGAAGCCGGTCGGTGCGCCGCGCAGCGATGCGTCGTCCGAAAACGAGTACTGCGTCTTGGCCATGCATACCGGCACATTGCCGAGGCCGATATCCTCGAGGCGCTTGATGTCCTTCGCCGCGGTGCCGACGAAGTCCACGCCGTCCGCGCGGTAGATCTCCTTCGCGACCGTCTCGATCTTCGCGGCGAGACCCTGCTCCAGCGGATACAGCGGCTTGAAGTCGGCCTTCCCGGCGTCGAGCGCGGCGAGCACCTTGTCCGCGAGGTCAAGTGTGCCTGCGCCGCCCTGGCCCCATACATCTGCCGTCGCAACCTCGACACCCATCGCCGAGCACGCGCGGTGGATCGCGTCCATCTCACCCGCGGTGTCGGACGAGAACTGGTTGAGTGCGACGATCGGCTGCACGCCGAACTTGCGCACGTTCTCGATGTGCCGCTGCACGTTCGCGAAGCCCTTCTCGACCGCGCTCACGTTCTCCGAGCCGAGATCCGCCAGTGCGACACCGCCGTGCATCTTGAGTGCGCGCACCGTCGCGACGATCACGGCTGCTTCCGGCCGCAGCCCTGCCGCGCGGCACTTGATGTCGAAGAACTTCTCCGCGCCGAGGTCCGCACCGAAGCCCGCTTCCGTCACGACCACATCTCCAAGCGCGAGGCCCGTGCGCGTGGCGATCACGGAATTGCAGCCGTGAGCGATGTTGCCGAACGGTCCGGCGTGGATGAACGCGGGACCGCCGCCGAGCGTCTGCACGAGGTTCGGCCGGATGGCATCCTTGAGCAGCAGCGTCATTGCACCGGCGGCGCCGAGCTGCCCGGCGCGCACCGGCTGATTCGCGCGCGTGTAACCCACAACAATCTCACCCAGCCGACGCTCGAGGTCGCGCAGGTCGGACGCGAGCGCGAAGATCGCCATCACTTCGGACGCCGCGGTGATCTGAAATCCATCTTCGCGAGGAATGCCGTTGCCCGTGCCGCCCAGTCCGATCGTGATCTTCCGCAGGGCGCGGTCGTTCATGTCGATCGTGCGTTTGAACGTGATCTTGCGGACGTCGATGCCGAGCTCGTTGCCCTGCTGCAGGTGATTGTCGAGCAGCGCGGCGAGGAGTGCGTGCGCCGTGGTGATCGCGTGGAAGTCGCCGGTGAAGTGGAGGTTGATGTCCTCCATCGGTACCACCTGCGAGTATCCGCCGCCGGTGGCGCCGCCCTTCACACCGAACACCGGCCCGAGCGACGGCTGGCGGAGGCACAGAACGACCCGCTTGTTGCGCAGCCGGAGCCCGTCCGCGAGGCCCACCGACACAGTCGACTTGCCCTCGCCTGCAGGGGTGGGATTGATGCCGGTCACCAGCACGAGCTTCCCTTTGCACTTCGGTGACGCGAGCACGCGGTCGGCGTTCACCTTCGCCTTGTACCGGCCGTACAGCTCGAGGTCGTCCTCGCTCAGGTCCAGCTCCCGGGCGACGTCCATGATCGGGCGAAGCTTCGCCTTCTGTGCGATTTCTATGTCGCTCGGCATCCGGCCATCCATTCCGTTCGAGTCATGTCCATGGCAATTGCGGCCGACAAGATAAGGCGGCGGGCCGAGGTTTTCACAAGGGGGCGACTTCCTGTATCTTCACGGCCATGATACGCGTCCGATTCGCCCCGTCCCCGACGGGCTACCTGCATGTGGGTGGTGCCCGCACCGCCCTCTTCAACTGGCTGCTCGCCCGCCGCATGGGCGGCGTCTTCATCCTGCGCATCGAGGACACGGACCGCGAGCGCTCCGATCCGCTCATGACGCAGGCCATCCTCGACGGCATGACGTGGCTCGGCCTGACATGGGATGAGGGACCCGTCCACCAGGCCGATGGCACCGCGCGCCACAGGCAGGACGCGCTGCAGATGCTCGCGAAGGGTGCGGCGTACCGCTGCTTCTGCACACCCGCTGAGCTGGAGGCCAGGCGCGCCGCGGCAGGGTCGTCCGCTGATGCGTTCCGCTATGACCGCCACTGCGCGGCCATTCCCCCCGACGACGCTGCTGCGCGCGAGGCGAATGGTGATCCGTTCACGGTGCGGTTTCGCGTGCCGGAAGGCAGGACGGCGTGGGACGACGCTGTTCACGGCACCATCGCCTTCGACAACGCCTCGATCGAGGACTTCATCATCCTGCGCACGGACGGGACGCCGATCTACAACATGGCCGTGGTGAGCGACGACGTGGACATGCGCATCACGCACGTGATCCGCGGGGATGACCACATCTCGAACACACCCAAGCAGATCCTGCTCTACCAGGCGCTGAACAGAGACGTCCCGGTGTTCGCGCACGTGCCGATGATCCTGGGACCGGACGGCAAGCGTCTGTCGAAGCGCCACGGCGCGACGGCCGTAGGCGAGTACGCCAATGAGGGCATCCTGCCGGAGGCCATGGTCAACTTCCTGGCCCTGCTCGGCTGGAACCCCGGGACCGAGCAGGAGGTCTTCACCGCGGACGAGCTGGTCGCGGCGTTCTCGCTGGAAGGGATCAACAGGAAGAGCGCGATCTTCGACACGAAGAAGCTGGAGTGGCTGAACGGCCAGCACATCGCCGGCCGGAGCGCGGCGGAGCTGGCGCCGATCGTCACGGCCGGGCTGGAGACAGCCGGTCTTGCGACGGCGGACTCGCTCGCAAGCCGCACAGACTGGTATCACGGGCTGATCGATCTCCTGAAGATCCGGGCCCGCAGGATGAACGAGCTTGTCCAGCTCGCCACCCCGTACTTCACCGACGACTTCCCGTTTGACGAGGCCGCCGTCGCAAAGAACTGGAGTGACCCGGCAACGGCGGACCGGCTCGAGAAAGTGGCAGCCCGGCTGAGAGGCGTGCAGCCATGGGAGCATGCACCCCTGGAGGAGGCGCTGCGCGCGGAGGCCGAGGCACAGGGAATCGGCGCCGGCAAGCTGATCCACCCGGTCCGGGTGGCTCTCCTGGGGGTCGCCGCCGGCCCCGGCATCTTCGACGTGATGACGGTGCTGGGGCGGGACCGCGTCCTGGCGCGGCTGGCCGCGGCACAGACGCGCCTGGACGCCGCACGCCGCGCTTGACACTCCCGCGCGGGCGGGCGTAGCATTCCTGTGAGGGTAACTGCGCAGGGGAGCGGAGGGGGTGGCAATGCCGGAAACGCTGACCGATCTCGAGCGAAGGGCTCTCGACTATCTCGTCGAGTACCTGCGCACGAACACGTACCAGCCGTCCATCCGCGAAATCGGGCGCACGTTCAGCATCAAGAGCACGAAGACCGTGTCCGAGCTGCTGCAGTCGCTCGCGGACAAGGGCTGGATCGAGCGTGACCCGTCGCGCTCGCGCGGTGTCCGTCTGCTCGGCGTGAACCTCAACACGCACGCGATCTCCGTCCCCATCCAGCAGACGATGCGTTCCGAAGCGCTCGGCAACGTAGACGCGCTCGATCTCGACAGCCGCATCGCGGCGCGCGGGACATTTCTCGTCACCATGCCCGACCACGGGCTGAAGGCGAGCGGGATACAACGCGGGGATCTGCTGCTCGTCGAGCCCGTTACCGCTTCACAGCTCGACGATGGCGACATCGTGCTCGCGAAGGACGGCAGCGGTCCGGTAGTGCGGCGGTTCTCGCGGATGCCGTCGCCGCGGCTTCAGTCCGATGACACGCATGCGCCACCCATCTCTTTAGGCGACGGCGTCTCTGTGGATGGCCGGGTCATCAGTGTGGTCCGTCGGTTGCGCGCACCCGCGATGGTCTCGACGGCTCCTGCTACCTGATTCACCCGCAGTCCCGGCTCAGCGCGCTGATGCCGGCGACGTGCTCTGGATGCAGCGCGCGCTCGAGCAGGCGCATGCAGCGCGCGCCGTTGAGGAGGTGCCTGTCGGCGCCGTTCTCGTCCGCGACGGCGTCCTCATCGCGGAATCCCACAACAGAACCCGCACCTGGAACGATCCGACCGCGCACGCGGAGCTCGTGCTGCTGCGCGCGGCCGCGCGGCGCATCGGTGAGGCGAGGCTTCTGGACACCACCATGTATGTCACGCTCGAGCCATGCGCCATGTGCGCCGGCGCACTCGTGCTGGCAAAAGTCCGCCGCGTCGTGTTTGCCGCGGCTGACCCCAAGACCGGCATGTGCGGCTCGCTCGGCAACATCGTGCAGGACACCCGCCTCAACCACCGAGTCGACGTTTTCCCCGGCGTCCTCGCCGGTCCCGCCGGCGACCTGCTCCGCGAGTTTTTTCGCGTCCGCCGTGGCGCCGGGCGCGTTTGACGGACCGCCTGTAAACCCATAGCTTCCGCCGACTTCACGCCGCCCCGGCGAGTTGCGCAGGACCACACCGATCGGCAGAGCATGCACCCTGGAGAGCGCCAGCTGTTGATGGACAAGCGCGCAGTCGAGCGCGCGCTCGCACGCATGGCACACGAGCTCGTCGAACGGAACAGTGGGGTCGAGAATCTCTGCCTCATGGGCGTGCAGCGGCGGGGCGTGCAGCTCTCGCAGATGATCGCGGCCGAGATCGAGCGCGCGGAAGGCGTCGCACCCACGCTCGGCACCATCGACATCACACTGTATCGCGACGACCTCACCGCCATCGGGCCACGCCCGGTGCTGGGCGAGACTCGCCTGCCCGACGGCGGTATCGACGGCGTGCGGCTCGTGATTGTGGACGATGTCTTCTATACGGGCCGCACCGCGCGCGCCGCACTCGACGAGCTGGCTGACTTCGGTCGCCCCGAGCGCATCTGGCTCTGTGTGCTGGTCGATCGCGGCGGGCGGGAGCTGCCCATCCGGCCGGACGTCGTCGGCAAGGTCATCGACGCCGGACCGGCACGACGGGTCGAGGTGCTGGTGCCGGACCTCGACGGGAAGCTTGCCGTCGAGCTGATTGGTGGAGGTTCCAAATGAATACACGGTCCACTTCCGTCCTGGGAAAGGACCTGATCGGTCTCGAGCACCTCTCCGCAGAAGCGATCACGAGCATCCTCGACACGGCGGAGCCGTTCAAGGAGATCAGCGAGCGCGCCATCAAGAAGGTGCCGGTGCTGCGCGGCAAGACCATCGTCAACCTGTTCTTCGAGGCGTCCACACGCACGCGCATCTCATTCGAGTTCGCGGAAAAGCGGTTGTCCGCGGACACCGTGAACATCGCGGCGACGGGCTCGAGCGTTTCCAAGGGTGAAACGCTGGTCGACACGGCGCGCAACCTGGAAGCGATGCGCATCGACATGGTCGTGATCCGTCACGGCTCCTCCGGCGCTGCGCGGTTTCTGGCGGAGCGCATTCCTTCGAATGTCATCAACGCCGGTGACGGCAAACACGAGCATCCCACGCAGGGATTGCTCGACATGCTCACCATCCGGTCGCATCGCGGGCCGCTCGACAAGCTGAAGGTCTGCATCGTCGGGGACGTGCTGCACTCGCGCGTCGCGCGCTCGAACATCTGGGGCCTCACGAAGCTGGGCGCGCAGGTCGGCGTGTGCGCGCCGCGCACACTGCTGCCGCACGGCATCGAGGATCTCGGCGTCACGGTGTTCGGCCGCATCGAGGAAGCCATCGAGTGGGCGGACGTCATCAACGTGCTGCGTCTCCAGCTCGAGCGCATGCAGTCCGGCTTCATTCCGAGTCTGCGCGAGTACAACCGGGTGTTCGGTGTGACGCGCCAGCGCGTCGAGGCTGCACCACGTGATCTGCTCATCCTGCACCCCGGCCCCATGAACCGCGGCGTCGAGATCGACAGTGATGTCGCCGACGGTCCGCACTCCGTCATTCTCGACCAGGTAACGAACGGCGTGGCTATCCGCATGGCTGTACTCTATCTCCTCGCCGGCGGCGCGCCGGAAAGCGCTGAGGTCGCAAAACGTGAGGGCTGACCGTCAGATCAACACACCGCGCGATGCCGCACCGCTCGTGCTGCGCGGCGGCAGGGTCATCGACCCGGCCACGGGAACGGATTCTGTAGGCGACGTCATTATTGCTGATGGCAAAATCACCGGTATCGGCCGGACCGATGGGACGCCCGACGGCGCTCGCGTACTCGACGTCAGCGGAAAGATCGTTACGCCCGGGCTGATCGACGTGCACGTGCACCTGCGCGAGCCGGGCGGGGAGCACAAGGAAACTATCGCGACCGGCGCGCGCGCGGCGGCTGCCGGCGGCTTCACGGCCGTGTGCGCGATGCCGAACACGGATCCGCCGATCGATGATCCCGCCTCCGTGGGATACGTACTCGCGGAGGGGCGGCGCGCACGCGCGGCGAGGGTGTATCCGGTCGGGGCGA
>DASUXU010000006.1:0-6484 GCA_036377735.1 Longimicrobiales bacterium | reverse complement strand
CGCCATCGCATCCGGCGGTACGGCTTCCACGGCACGAGCCACCGCTACGTCGCCTATCGCTACCGCCAGCTGAATGACGTGAGCCGCGAAGAGACGAACGTGATCACGCTGCATCTCGGGAATGGTGCGAGTGCGTGCGCGATCCGTGGCGGAATCTCGGTGGATACCTCGATGGGCTTCACGCCGCTGGAGGGCCTCATCATGGGTACGCGTTCAGGCGACGTGGACCCCGCGATCCTGGAGTTTCTCGGCACGAAGGAAGGTCTGAGCGACAACGCCGTACTGACCCTGCTCAACAAGCAGTCGGGTCTGCTTGGCATCAGCGGGATTACGAGCGACATGCGGGAGCTGCTCGCCGAGGCGGAGGAGAGCGACGACCGTCGGGCGTGGCTGGCGGTTGAGATGTTCGCGTATCGCGTCCGGAAATACGTCGGCGGCTACCTGGCCGCCATGGGCGGCGCGGATGCGATCATCTTCACGGGCGGGATCGGTGAGAATGCGCCCGGCATCCGTCGCCTTGTGCTGGAGCAGATGGAGTGGGCCGGCATCCATCTCGATGAAGCTGCGAACGTCTCACTGGAGCGCGGCGCCGCAGGCCGTATAACCACGGCTGCGAGCCGCGTCCACGCGTGGGTGATCCCGACGAACGAAGAGCTGCTGATCGCGCGGGATACGATGCGTCTCGTGACCGGCGCGCCCCTGCCCTAAGACTGCACCGTGATCGTGAGCTGACCTGTGGTGTCACCGTGGTCCGCACAGTAGATCACATCCGCGCCGACACCCACGGTCGCGGTGTAGGACTGCCCCTGGGTCATCGACTGCGCCTGCGCTGCAAAACCCGGGATGGTGCCATTGGTGTGAATGCGATGCGCCGTCGCATCATCATTCCGGATCCGCAGAAGCGTGCCGCTCTTGAGCAGAAGCGGTGATGTAACCGTCCAGTGGGGACCGGCTTCGCCCGCACCCATCGGTATTGCCAGCACGTATTCCTTCTTCACCGTCAGGCGACTCGTCCCCGAGAGGATCGAGCCGTTGCCGCCCACCTTGAACGTCAGCGTGCGTCCTGCAGGTGCGGCCTCGGCGTTCGACGGGATCTGCACTGCGATCGTGACCGTGGCGGATCCGCCAGCCGTCACGTTCACCGTGGACGGCGTGGTCGCGGTCACGGTCCAGGACGCCGGATGGCCGCTGACGCTCACGTTCACCGGGCCGGTGTAGTCCTGCGACTGAATTGCGATTGTGTACGTGGTGGTCGTCCCCAGCGTGGTTGTCGGGCTGACCGGCGTAACTGAAGCGGTGAAGCCGGGATTGCTCTCGGTCGGGCTGTCACTGCATGCGGCGACCGCGAGGGCTGCAAGCAGAGGCAGCAGGCGGCGCGAAATTCTATGAGGCATCGTACTTCCAATCGGGGTTGAGTGTACTGCGGAGTATGTCGGAGGCGAGTCGGGCTGTAAAGCGGGGAGTGACGTCGTGGGGGTGGGTGACGGGGACGTCAGACGAGGGTCATGCCGAAGCGCCTGCCGGTCCGTTCGAAGCCGATGCGGGCGTAGAACTCGTGAGCCTGGCTGCGGTTCTCGTGGGTGGTCACGCTGAGCCGCTCGCAGCCGGCATCGCGGGCGCGGGCCTCGACCGCCTCGACGAGTGCCCTTCCCACACCGGTCCCCCTCGCCGCCTCATCGACGACCAGCGTGGTGAGCCACGCCACGTCGCGCTCGCGGTTGATGGGCGTGATGATATGCATGGTGGCGAGACCGACGATCCGGTCGTTACGGACGGCGACAAGCGCGGCAGCGCCGGCGTTTGCGGCGAGCCTTTCGAGCCGGCCGGGCAGTGACTCCGGTGGCGACGGATAGCCGAGCTGCGACAGGAGCGCGCTGAGCGCGAGCGCGTCGGCTGCAGTCGCATACCGGATGACGGTGCTGGTCACGGAGCTGCGGTCATGCATCCCGGGCCGGCGCGGTCTCGGCGAGCGGCAGGATGAGGGTAAACGTGGAGCCATTGCCTTTGGTGCTGGTCGCGATGAGATCACCGCCCATCCCGCGCGCGAGATCCCGGCTGATCGGCATTCCGAGGCCGGTACCACGGTTCTCGCGAGAAAGCGCGTTGTCGAACTGGACGAAGGGCTCGAAGACAATGTCCACTTCTGCCGGCGACATGCCGACGCCGGTGTCAGACACGGAAATCTCGGCCATGCCGGGTGCGTTGAAGTCCGTTGAAATGGTGATGCGCCCGCCCGGCGGAGTGAACTTCGCAGCATTGGACAGGACGTTCAGCAGAATCTGAACGATCTTCTCGCGATCGCCGTGCAGGACGAGGTCCATGTTGCAGGCCTTGCAGTCCAACACGATGCCCCGCGCTTCGCGCTGCGGCGCTGTGAGCGGGTCGACGATATCGATGACCTCCCGCGTCGTCACTTCCTCGAGCCTGTATGAAACCTTTCCCGCCTCCATCTTGGCGTGTGTGAGCACCGCCTCGATCAGGCTGAGGAGATGTTCCTGACTGCGTGTAATGCGGTTCAGATAATTCCGCTGACCTTCCGTGGGCGGATTCGGAATCCCTTCGAGCATCAACTGCGCATAGCCGTTGATCGCGTTCAGCGGTGTGCGCAGCTCGTGGCTCATCATCGCCAGGAACTCGGCTTTCGCGCGATTCGCGTTGCGTGCATCTGCGAGTGCGTCATCGAGCGCGGCCTCGAGCTTCTTGCTGTGGTCGATGTCCACGGTGCAGCCGAACCAGCGCGCCACGGAGCCGCTCGGTGCGAAAACCGGATTGGCGCGGACCAGCTGCCAGCGGTACGCGCCGTCCGCGCACCTCAGGCGGAATTCCACCTCGTACGGCTCACCTGATTCGATGGAGCGCTGCCAGGCTGCGGTCGCACGCTCCACGTCGTCATCATGCACGATATCGAGCCAGCCCCGGCCGATCAGGTCGTCCGTCGAACGCCCGAAGTACGCAGCCGTGGACGAGGTGACGAAATCGAGGAGGCCGTCCGGCCTGGCGGTCCAGACCTGTACCGGGATTGCCTCTGCCATGGTGCGGAAGCGGGCCTCGCTCTCGCGGAGCGCGGCCGCGAGCCGTTCCGCGGTCTGTGTGCGCGCCAGCAGTGCGTCGGCGGTGCGTGAACGGACCAGGATATTCCTGGCCAGCAGCGTCGCGGTTTCCGCAAATGCGATGTCGCCTTCGTTCGGCGCTCGCGGCTCGTCGTAATACATGGCGAAGGTGCCGAGGACGGTCCCCTCATCGTCCAGAATCGGTGTCGACCAGCATGCGGCAAGACCGAACGGCTGGGCGAGGGCACGGTAGTCGGCCCACAGCGGGTCCTGCGAGATGTCCGTGACAATGACGCGCTCGCGACGCCATGCAGCGGTGCCGCACGACCCCGCGTTCGGTGCGATCTGGAGTCCGTCGATCTGGCGACTGTATTCCTCCGGAAGGTGCGGCGCGGAGCCGTGACGCAGCGTAACGCCGTCGTCATCCATCAGCAGGACCGATGCGCGCATGCCGGGCGCCACCTGCTCCATCAGAAGCGTGAGTGCGTCGAGCGATTCGCGGAGAGATGTGGTCTGGTCACCCGGCTGCAGCGGTTGCCGGCCGGCCGGAACATTACGAGGGTCCGGATCGAGTCTGGCGTGTGGCATGGCGCACCGCCGTGGTCCGGGTTGATGCTGCATGCAAGGGCGCACCGCGCGGAGGTACCGCGGAATCTTCAGGGGACCGTGCGGCATCGCGGTCTGATCATAGGCCGCGACGCCCGCGTGCGGCAACCCCCAGCGCGTCGTTTCAGCGCGTGGCGGGTTGGGATCCGCGCCTTAGCAGAGCATTCTGGACGATTCCCACGCAGGACGTGGACGCCCAGTACAGGCCCACGCCGGCAGACATGTGGAAGACAATCGCAGCGGATACGAGGCCCATGGCCGATGCGACGAGAACATGTGAACCATGCGCGCCTGCAGCGGGGGCGGTTGCGCCGGCCGCCACGGTCAGCAGGCCGACCGCGACGGCCACGACGGCGTCCGGCCGGGCGAGGCTCGAGATCCAGAGGAACGCGCCGCCCGCGGAAATGCCCTTCCGGATAACTGTGTAGACGGCCCAGCCGATGGGGATCTGAATGGCCATGAGCCCCGCCCGCGTGCCGTCCATTGGTGCTACGCCTGACCGGCGGTATTCGACGAGCAGCGCGGTCCGCAGTTTCGCGGGGTCGGATGCATACCGGCGCTCCAGTTCCTTCAGGCGCGGCTGCAGCTTTTCCATCGCCGCGCGCATTGCAAGCGTTCGACGCGCCGCGCGCAGACTCCACGGCAGCAGCGCTCCGCGGACTACAAAGGACAGGGCGATAATCCCGCCGCCCAGGCTGCCGGCGAATACGTGGCTCAGGCTGAACAGCGCCCACTGTACGACGTCGATCAGAATCATCCTCCGTCCCTCCGGACCACCCTTCGGAGCGTCGGGATCGGCCCAACGCAACATGGAGGTGCCCCGCTTTGCAATTAGGATTAGGACAGCACGGGCCGCCAGGTGACGGCCCTACGACAAAAGCGGCCAGCTCGATTCGTTTGCGGGACACGCACACGTTCGGGCTTTTCGCGTGGCCACGGGCGGCGTTCCGGGGCCGGCCCGGCCAGCATGGTCATGGCAAAAGAGGACTAGTCCGAAGCATCGAAGGGTGGTCCGTAGGAATGGCGCTGCCGCGGACGACGATGCCGCCGGTGGCGGGGATCTCGACCGTTATGCGACTCGGCCTTCCCATGGCCTCGCCCTGGCGAATGAGGATGGAGACAGGGGGTTCGATGAGGCCGGCGTCGCGGAGGTAACCGCCGAGTGCGGCGGCGGCGGCGCCTGTGGCGGGATCCTCGACGATGCCGCCGACCGGGAACGGGTTGCGCGAGTGAAAAACCGTGGGGTTCTCGCGCCAGACGAGCTGGATGGTGGTGAGTTCGTCGCCGAGCATGATGGCGCGGAGGGTGTCGAAGTCGTAGTCGAGTGTATCGAGGCGCGCTGCGAAGCGCGCGGCGAGCACGAGGTGCCAGGAACCTGCAAATGCCACGACGGGTGGAATCTGCGGGTCGAGATCATCTGCGTCCCACCCGAGGCACTGCAGCGTGGGAGCGAGCAGGGTGTCGCCAGCGGGTTTCTGGCGCGGAGGGACAGAAGTCAGCGCGGCCTCGCGCATGCCGCCACGGTCGCGAACCTCGACAGCGATCGACCCGACCGCGGACTCAAGGTCGTAGCGGCCGTCGCCATCGCGCCCGCCGAGCAGGACGCCGGCGGCGATCGTAGCGTGACCGCAGAACGGCACCTCGGCGGCGGGGCTGTAATAACGGACCGTGCGATTCTTTCCTGAGACGGGCGCGATGAACGCCGTCTCGGAAAACCCGACGTCGCCGGCGATGCGCAGCATGGTCGCTGCGTCCGGTAATGCCTCGCCGATCCAGACACCGGCGGGATTGCCACCGTCCGGCGTGGTCGTGAAAGCCGCGAGACGAAAGAGCTCGCCGCCTGCGACACGCTCCCCGGGTTCACGCTCCCCTGCGACGCTCATGATGCCAGCGCATGTGCGGCAGCCGCCACAGCGCGGTCCGCGTCGTTCGACGTCGTACGCCAGCTGGAAACGGAAACGCGCATGCAGCGCTGGCCGCGCCATATCGTGCCAGTGAAGAACGCCTCGCCGGTGTCATTGATCGCCATGATCACCGCATCCGTGCGCGCGTCGTGATCCTGCGGCGTGGCCCCGGGGCGGTCATCAAAGAACCTCACGAGGCCCTGATTGATCTGCGGCAGCCACATGACCTGCGCGCCCGGCAGTGCGCCGATGCGCGTCACGATGTCGCGGGCGAGGTCGCAACAGCGGACGACGAGGTCCGCGAGGCCGTTCCGGCCGAGCTCACGCAGCGCGGCGTATGTCGAGAAGCCGCGGGCGCGGCGGGAATGGTCGGGTGTCCAATCGAGCTGATCGCGCGCCTCGGCGGCGTGGACGAGGTAGCTCGCGCGGTGCTCCATTGCCGCCCGATGATGTTCGGGATGTGCGACGAAGGCATAGCCGCAGTCGTACGGCACGTTGAGCCACTTGTGTCCGTCGGTCGCCCAGGAGTCTGCACGCTCAGCGCCCGCGAGCAGCTGGCGCATGGAGGGTACAGCGTTGCACCACAGGCCCATGGCGCCGTCGACGTGCACCCATGCGTTCGCAGCGTGTGCGATGTCGATGAGCTCGGAGAATGGGTCGAACGCGCCGCAGTTCACGTCGCCTGCCTGCAGCACGACAATCGTGGGCGCACCTGGCGCGTGCGCGAGCTCCTGGCGAAGTGCTTGCTGCGTGAGCTGCAGCGACGCGTCACTCGGAAGTACGTGGATGTTCGCGGTTCCGATGCCGAGCAGCTTGAGCGCCCGCGTCGTGGTACCGTGCACTTCGCTGGATGTGATGACGCGGATGCGCGGTGAGCCTGCGAGCCCGTCGCGGTTGACATCCCAGCCCGCGCGGTCGAGGACG
>DASUXU010000005.1:0-7305 GCA_036377735.1 Longimicrobiales bacterium | reverse complement strand
GCTCGATGGACGAGGCGGGTTCAGTCAAATCAGTGCGCCCGAGTGGATTCGAACCACTGGCCTCTTCCTCCGGAGGGAAGCGCTCTATCCAGCTGAGCTACGGGCGCGCAGGGAGTACGAATCTCACGGATGGCGGACGGGAGGTCAAGAGAAAGCCCCGCCCGTAAGCGGTAAAGGCCGCCACCACGGAGCCGGCTCTATCGGCAGGACGTCGCTGCCGGCGCCTCCTGCGAGGCCTGGCTGTCGACCGCGCACGTCACGAATACGGGCTGCACCCACGCGACCGCGCCGCCCGAGTCCGTGACGCGGGCGCGCACGTACTGCTCCCCGCCCACGAGCGTATAGATCGCCGGATTCGAACCGGTCTCGGCCACCACCCGGCCGTTTGCACCTATGAACTGCGTGCGATACCGGAAATTGCCGCGCACCCTGATGCGCACTTCGAGCTGTGTTGCCGTTACGACGACACCATCGAGCTCCACACCGGTACTTGCATAGAAGCGGCCTGCCTCCAGGCCCTCCATGATATCGCGGCTCGTCAGCGCACGGGCGGCAACGCCGACCCAGCCCCGTCCCGGGTTCGCGCGGTTCGCAGCGAACTCTTCCTTGAAATGATGCGCATCATCGACCGCAATGCCGTAGATGCGCTTCCCACCCGTGAGCAGCATATCCCACACGGCCTCCATACCCGGCGCGTCGCCACCGCCCTGGTTATGCACGGTCGGATGGCCGTTGTAGATCTCCAGCAGCTTGTCGTTCTTTACCTGCGCGAGCGTCTGCGCATCGATCGCCCAGCCGAAGTTCGGATGATTGATATGCGGCACCCCCGAAACGCTGCGGACCTCATCCACGTTCTTTTGAATCGTGCCGAGCAGGGTGCTGTCCGTCTGTGGCTGCAGCACGTGCGGAATGTTGAGTCCATTCACATGCACGGGTTTCCGCTGGAAGCTCGTCGTCAGCTCCTCTCCGGGAATCAGCAGGAACGTCGAATCCATGAGATTCGACAGCGTAGCGGGGTCGGTGAATACGTTGTGATCTGAGAGGACCAGGAAATTGTAGCCGTGATCGCGATACCAGCGCGCGACGGTCTCGGGCGGCGAATCGCCGTCGCTCTCGAGCGTGTGCGTGTGCGTGTTGCCCTTGTACCAGCGCATCCCTTCACCGGCCAGCGTTTCGAACCTCGCCGACTGCTGCCGCGGTGCCGACGAGGGCGCTGCGCACGCCGCAGTCGCCAGGAGGAGCGCGCTGAGGGCAAGTAAGCCGGAATCGCTGGGACGCATCAGGGGATTACCTCAGACAGGAGAAAGGCCGCACCGTTACGTAACGGTGCGGCCTTTCATGGCGGGAAGCAAATAAGCCGAGTTCTGTCACCCGTGAGGGTGGCGGACCATTTCTCTAGGGCGACGGTTACCCGTCTCCTCCAGCAGCCTACCCGGGACTCTCGACCTTTCGGCCATCGGCGCGGGCCGCGCCATCGCCCCATATTTGGCCTTGCTCCAGGTGGGGTTTACCGTGCCGTCCACTGTTGCCAGGGACGCGGTGGTCTCTTACACCACCGTTTCACCCTTGCCTGTGCCGGTTTCCCGGCCATCGGCGGTCTGCTCTCTGTTGCACTTTCCGTCGCCTCGCGACGCCCGGCCGTTAGCCGGCACCCTGCCCTGTGGAGCTCGGACTTTCCTCGCGCCAGCCCGTCAAGGCGGGCGCGCGGTCCGCACTTGCTTCCCGTTCGTTCAAATGTAGCGCGAACCGGAGAGCGCAGGGATGGGGATAGGGATAGGGTTAGGGCCCCGGGGGGAGGGGCACAGGGTGGAAGGGTCGCCCTTCCCCCTCACTACCTCTCCCCTGGGCCCCAACCCTATCCCTATCCCTATCCCTGCGACCGCTCAACGCTGCGATATCTGCTCAACGGTCTCGCCGACCTTGCGGTCGCCCACACCCTCGGTCGCCACATCCGCCTGCGCGATGATGCCGACGAGACGATCGCCTTCGACGACCGGGATGCGCCGCACCTGGCCATCGCGCATCGCGTTCAGCACTTCGTCCGCGCTCGCGTCCGGTCCGACCGTGCGGAGCTTGCCGGCCGACATGTGATTGCGCACCTGGTCCTCCGCGCGGTGGCCTTCGGCGACGTGGCGGATGGCGATGTCGCGGTCCGTGATTACGCCGGCGAGACGCATGGTGTCGCGGCTCTCGACAACGGGAACGGCACCGACATCGCGGTCGCGCATGATCTGCGCTGCACGCTGAAGTGTGTCATCAGCCGTTACGCACTCGGGGTTCGACGTCATCAGGTCGCGCGCTTTCATGTGCTTTCTCTCCTGTTCGAATTGGTGGCCGACACTCCGTGTGCAGAAGTGCAATCCATGTGCCCGCCAGCGATGGCTGGCGGATCTGGCACGGGCAATGCCTTCATCTGCGGCGGCAGAACTTCTTCCACTCGGGAGCACACATGGCGAAGAGTACGGACACACCGGGAAAGCAGGCCCGTGACTTCGGCAATGAGACGCATGACGACTGCAATGACGACGCGCGCACGAAGCAGAACCGCGCGGGTCCGCCGTCGCCTGATGGATCGGTTGACAACGCCGATCAGCGCGCACGCTCGAAGTCATCGGACACACCGCCGACGCGCAGCACGGGCAAGGATTCGTACACGGAATAGCAGGCGTGCACGAGAGACGTGCACGAGATGCGTAACACGTGTGCAAACATGCGAGTTCACTGGCACACGCAATGCACATCACACACGGTGCGGGGCCAGTAGCGGATAACCTCATTAAGGAGCAGCTCATGGCACAGGACACGAATCGGCAGACCGGCGGACAGAACAATCCGGGTCAGGGCAGCGAGAGTGGACGGACGGGCCAGCCGGGCAACCAGGGCAACCGTCAGGGCCAGCAGGGCGACGGCATGCAGGACGAGACACGCCATGGCCAGGGTGCCAACCGCAGCGGCAGCGAACGCAGCGGCAGCAGCAGCCAGGGCAACGAGTCCGATCGCTCACAGCAGGGCGGCTCGCAGAGCGGTTCCCAGAGGAGCAGCGGCTCCCAGAGCGGGAACAGCGGAAGCCAGCGGAGCAGCGGAAGTCAGCGGGACGCCGGTTCGCAATAGCGAATGAGCCGGTCCATGTGGAAGGGCCCGCGTGAAGAGCGCGGGCCTTTCATTTTTGTGAAGGCCAGGGCGAGGGCGAAGGCCAAAGGCCAATGTCACACTGGCGGCGTCACCGGCATCCGATATCGTGGATGTGCTGCGTGAACCCTGTCTGGGGAGGTCGCCGTGAGAATTGGGAAGCTGCTGCCGGGGCTGGTCGGACTTGGTGTCGTGATGACTGTTGCAGTGGGATACGCGCGCGGCGGGTGGGCCATCGTGACGGTGGAGACACTGCCGGACCACCTGAACGCCGGCCGTACGATTCCGATCGATTTCACCGTGCGCCAGCACGGCGTGTCGCTGATGGACGACCTGTCCCCGAAAGTTCACGTCAGCATGAACGGCGAGAGCTCGGTCGTGTATGCGCGTCCTACGTCGCATAAGGGAACGTATCGGGCAGAGATCACGCCGAAGGGCAGCGCCCCCGCATCCGTCGACATCCGCACGGGTTTCGGCGATGCCAATCTTGCCCTGCTTCCCATTCCGGTGCTCGCCGCGGGTGCGACGCCGGTGAAACAGGCGCTTCACGAGCGGGGACGCGACCTCTTCGTTGCGAAGGGTTGCGTGAGCTGCCACACGCACAGCGCCGTGAAGGCCGGGAAGTCGGCAGAGTTCCTCAAGGCGCCTGACCTGACGACGGTGCGCTACACACCCGAATACCTGCGCGCATTCATCACGGACCCGACGATCAAGACGCCGACCATGCCGCTCCGGATGCCTGCGCTGGGATTGAAGCCGGACGAGCTGAACGCGGTCGTGTCATTCCTGACGACCACGGAGAAGGTGGCAGCGCGCTAGGCCGGCTGTGCGGGTTGAGGGGGACGGATTCGTTCTTCCTGCAGGCAGACAGCTGACCTGAGGACGAGACGATGACCGTTAGAGCATGCAGGCGTATCGGAGTGCTGCCCCTCAGCCTGGCGCTCCTGGTGGCGACGCCGATCCCCGCACGCGCGCAGGCGGTGCGTCCGGGGACGCTCGTGGAGCGGATGACGTCGCCGTCGGATTCCACGCAGGCCTACGCGCTCTATGTGCCGGGCGCGTACGATACGACGAGGTCCTGGCCTGTCCTCTTCCTGATGGATCCGCGCGGCCGCGCGCTCTCGCCGATGCGCGCATTCCAGCCGGCCGCCGAGGAGCACGGCTACATCGTCATCAGCTCGTACAACACGGTGAGCGATTCCACCGTCGCACCGAACATCGCGGCGATCAACGCCATGATTGCCGACGTGAACCGTCTGTTCAACGTCGATCAGCGCCGGTACTACATGGTCGGCTTCTCGGGCACTGCGCGTCTCGCGTGGGACTTCGCGGATCAGTTGAACGGCGCGGTCGCGGGGATATTCGGTGCGGGCGCGAGCGGTATGCAGGCGGGAACGGATACCGTGACCGTCATGCCCGGCCTCGCGTTCTTCGGTACCGCGGGCATCTACGACTACAACTACGAAGAGATGCGCGCGTTCGAGTCGTCGCTGGAGGAAACCAGCCTTCCGCATCGCATCCGTTATTTCCGGGGTGGCCACGCGTGGGCGCCCGACACTCTCGCCGCGCAGTCCGTCGCATGGTTCGAGATCCGCGCCATGAAGCGCGGTCTGCTCCGCGTCGATAGTGCCCTGGTCGCCGCTCAGTTCGCTCGCGATTCAGCGGGCGCGCGTGCGGCGGAGCAGTCGGGGCATGAATGGGACGCGCTGATCCGCTGGCGCGAGATGCTCGACGACTACTACGGCCTGCATGCGACAGCCGCGGTCAGCGCTGAGATCGAACGTCTTACAGACGACAGTAGAGTGCGAGGGCAGATAGCGCGTCACAAAACGCTGTCGCGCCAGGTGGCCGGCACGCGCCGCCGGCTTTCCGCGTTCCTCGCGGAAACCCGCGCGGCCGAGAGGCTGCCGGACGTGAAGCACGCCGTGAAGGAGCTGCAGATCGAGCGCATGCGGAAGCAGGCCGCGGACACGACGGACGCCGATGCGGCCGCGTCCGCCGAGCGTGAGCTGGAGGATGTTCGCGCCCATCTCGGTGCCTTCTACGCCCGTCAGGCCCTCGCCTCAGGCCGCAAAGACCTCGCCCTGCTCTACCTCGACGTCGCCGAGGTTGCGCAGCCCGGTTCGACACTCCGCTCGCCGGTGCGTGCCGAGGCATCGAAGAGCTGAGGGGGGACCGTAAAAGAGTTGATCGCACTGACACGGGACGTCCCGCCAAGCATCGTGGAGTGCGAGCTCACGCACCGCAGTCGCTGCCCCATCGATGTGGATCGTGCCATTGCGCAGCACGAATCGTATCAGGCGACGCTGGCCTCGCTCGGTTGCACCATTCTCAGGCTGCCGGCCGCGCCGCACCTGCCGGACTCCGTGTTCGTTGAAGACACGGCGGTGGTGCTGCCTGACATCGCCATCATTACACGCCCCGGCGCCGAGTCCCGCCGGCCTGAAACCGCATCGATGGCTGAAGCACTGAGCGCATATCGTCCGCTCGCGTTCGTCGAAGCACCGGGCACACTCGACGGCGGCGACGTCCTGCGCATCGGCAGCCGGCTGTTCGTCGGGCGCTCGCTGCGCTCCAACACCGAAGGCATCCGCCAGCTCGCCGCACTCGTCGCACCGCATTATTTCGACATCATCACGGTCGATCTCACCGGGTGCCTCCACCTCAAGTCCGCCGTCACCCAGGTCGGGGATGACACGCTGCTGATCAACCGCGCGTGGGTCGACGCATCGCCGTTCGACGGAATGGCGCTGATTGACGTGGAGGCTGATGAGTCCGGCGCAGCAAACGCGCTGCTGGTTGGCGAGACAGTTGTCTTTCCCGCCGCCTACCCGCGGACGCGCTTATTGCTCGAGGAGTACGGGTTCGATGTGCGGATTGTCGAAGCGGACGAGCTGGAAAAGGCTGAAGCGGGAGTGACGTGCTGTTCAGTGCTGGTTACTCAGGCTTGATCAGCCGATGCATGCGGTCCACACCGGATCGCTATTGACGACTATGCGAACACCCGCACTGTCCGACACCTCCGCGACACGCGGCGGCGGTACGGGGTCGGCGCAGCCCCACGCAGCGAGCACCAGAACGATCGATAGTGCGGACGCGCTCGAGATCAACGCGGCACCAGCCCTATCGCCCGGAGCGTGCTGCAGTCGACGCGCAGCAGCTCGCCCGCCCGCGCGCCATACTGCCCGACCGCCACCTCATAATCTCCTCGCCCGGGCCGCGTCCGCGCGAACCGCAGCTTCACCCCGGTCCGCGGATCCGTGAGCGGACTCTGACACACCGCAGTCGATGAGGCAGCCGCGGGTGCGCCCGCATCAGTTGCGAACCGGTCGGGCGTATCCGACGCCGGCCGCGCCACGTCATCCGGCGGAAACCCCCTCGACGCCGACGCACAACCAGCAAACAACGCAAAAGCCGTGATCTTCACAAACTTGACAATCTTCATTCGCAGATCCTCACCCGGTAATCGCCATTAGCCATTAGCCATTAGCCATTAGCCATTAGAAATATCCGTTCACACATTGGCCTTTGGCCCTCGCCTTTGGCCCTCGCCCTTCCGTTCACTCCCACCCACTGTCCGCCCGACGATACGCATCGATTACCGCCCTCTCCCCCGCCTTCCCCTTGATGGAATTCCCATGCTCCATTCCCACCACCCCCCTGAACCCCTTGCCCTCGATGTGCCGGAAGATGTTCCGGTAGAAGATTTCGCCGGTGTAGGGCTCATTGCGGCCGGGGTTGTCGCCTACCTGGAAGTATGCGATCTCATCCCATGCGGTGTTGATGTTCGGGATGAGATTTCCCTCGGTGATCTGCATGTGATAGACGTCAAACAGCATCTTGAGTGATGGGCTGTTGACGGCCTTGCAGATCAGGTATGCCTGTGCGGTGTGCGTGAGGAACTGGCCGGGATGATCGCGGCGGGTGTTGAGCATCTCGATCACCATGACGAGCCCGTGCGGTTCCAGGATCGCCGCGGCCTGCTTCAATGATTCGACGACGTTTGCGGTCTGGAAATCCATGTCGGGTCTGCGGTCGACCATCCCCGGCACGACCGTCATCCACTTCGCGTTCACGCGCTTCGCGACGTCGATCGAGCTTTTGATCTCACTGAGGAATTTCTCACGCTTGTCGGCTTTGCCGCTGGCGAGGCCGGGCTCGCTCCAGTCGATGGTG
>DASUXU010000004.1:0-11836 GCA_036377735.1 Longimicrobiales bacterium | reverse complement strand
CTGGACGAGATGGTGCTGCGCGCGAGCCAGACCATTGTCGACGAGAACATCGCCGAGCCCATCCTCGTGGGCGATCCCGCGAAGATCCGCGCGCGCGCAGCGGAGCTGGACATCGACCTGACCGGGCTGCGCATCGTGGAGCGGCCGAACGAGGCTCGGCTCGAACGCTATGCGCGGCTGCTCGCGAAGGAGCGCGCGGACCACGGCGTGGATGTTGAGAAGGCGAAGCAGCTCCTCAGGGACAACGCGTATTACGGTGTGATGATGGTGCACTCGGGCGATGCCGACGGCTTCGTCAGCGGCATCAACCGCTCCTATCCCGACACCATCCGTCCCGTGCTCGAGATCATGCCGCTCAAGGGCGGCGTGTCCCGCGTCGCAGGCGTCTACTGTATCGCCGTAAAGAACCGGGTTCTGTTCTTTGCCGATTCCACGGTCAACATAAATCCGACGGCGGAAGAGCTCGCCGACATTGCGCTCACCACCGCGACGCTGGCGAAGGAGCAGTTCGGCATGGACCCGCGCGTCGCGATGATCTCCTTCTCCAACTTCGGCTCAGTCAACCACGAGTTTCCCCGCCGCATGGCCGAGGCGGCGGCAATCGCGCGTTCGCGCCGGCCGGACCTCGTCATCGACGGCGAGATGGCGCCGGACACGGCACTCGTGCCGGAGATCGCGGCCGCGCACTTCCCGGAGTCGCGGATCCGCGGCGATGCGAATGTGCTGATCTTCCCGAACGTGCAGTCCGGCAACATCTCGCTGAAGCTCGTGCAGCAGCTCGCCGGCGGCGAAGTGATCGGACCAATTCTGATGGGGCTGTCGAAGCCGGTTAACGTGCTCAATTACCACACGACCGTGTCCGAGATCGTGAACATCACGGCCATCACCGCAGTCATGGCAAACGACGTACAGCAGAGGAAAGAGGCTGTGTCATGAACAACGCATCGAAGCTGGTCGTTCTGCGCAGGTTGAGGCACGCGGCAGCAGCATGTGCGCTGGTGACAATTGCAGGCTGCGCGAGCAATGGCTCGGCCGACGAGCATGCGTCGCACGACTCTGCAGCGGCTGGCAGCCCGGCCGCCGTGCAGGAGCCTGGTCTGCCGGCTGATGCGGCAGGCGCACGCGCGCGGCTGGACGCCTCCCCGCGTCATGGTGAGTATCAGATGATACGGACGAGCAATGGCGACAGTGTGCGTGCCTTCATCGTCTACCCGGAGCGCAGTACGAAAGCCCCGGTGGTCCTGGTGGTGCACGAGATCTTCGGTCTGACGACGTGGGTGCGCGCTGTAGCGGACCAGCTGGCGGCGGAGGGCTTCATTGCAATCGCGCCGGACCTGCTGACGTCGAAGAACCTGCCGACGGACAGCACAGGCGACCCGGTGCAGAGCGCCGCGACGTCGGCGATCCGCACCCTCGACCGCAACGTGATCCATGCCCAGCTCCGCGACATTGCGAGCTGGGGGATGAACCTGCCGGCTGCCACGAAGCGCTACGGCATCGTCGGGTTCTGCTGGGGCGGCGGCGCTTCCATAGACCACGCCATGTCGGCGCCCGATCTCGACGCGTCCGTGATCTACTACGGCTCACCCGGCCTCACGTCGTATGACGCGATTCGCGCTCCCGTGCTGGGGCTGTACGGCGGCTCCGACGCCCGCGTGAATGCGACCATTCCCGCGACCGACTCGATCATGAAGTCGCTGGGGAAGACGTATGAGCCGCATATCTTTGACGGCGCGGGTCACGGCTTCGCCCGTCAGCAGACCGGTCAGAACGGCGCGAACGCAGCCGCCATCAGACAGGCATGGCCGCTCACGGTCGCCTGGTTCAGGAAGTACCTCGAGAGCTGATGCGCCGTGCATGCATCGCGGGGCTGTGCGTTCTTCTTGCGGCCGGCTGTGAGCGTGTGAGCGGGCGGCCGGCGACCACTGCGGACACACTGAACACAGCGGCAGCCGCGAGTGGCGCGGAGGCGTTCTTCCGGGGCGGGATGGTGCGGCTGGATGCCACGCGTGGCGGGCTGCGCAGGCAGCTCGGCGCCCCGGACAGCGCGGTCGTGACGGCGGTGAAGAACCGTCACGACCCTGCCGTTACGGACTCGATCGCCGTCGTCCACTATCCGGGCCTTGCCGTGGAGCTCTACCTCGCGACGCTCGGCGATGCAGAGCTCACGTCGTCGATCCGGCTGACGGACAATCGCTACATCGTGGCGACCGCGCCGGTGCGGATCGGGATGCCGGCATCTGACCTGGAGAGCATTCTGGGCACGCCGACGGAGACGGACGGCAGCGTGCAGATCTACCTGTGCGACACATGCACGGAACTCGGCAACGACCAGCTTCTGGTTGATACGACCGGCGGACGCGTAAGCGCGATCACCCTACAGTACTCCATAGACTAGGACATCTTTCATGCGACGTGGAACCATCGCAGTGGCGGCCGTACTCGCGGCCCTCGCCCCGACCGTCGTGCGCGCGCAGCAGACGGACATCGCGGCCACATATCGCACGGCCGCCGACCGTCTGATCGACCGTGCGCTGCGCGACAGCGCGGCATACGAGCGCATCAGTGAGCTGGTGGACCGCTTCGGCGCACGCTTCAGTGGTACGCCCGAGCTGGAGCGCGCGATCGACTGGATTCTCGCCGAGATGAGGAAGGACGGCCTCGCCAACGTGCGCGGTGAGCCGGTGATGGTGCCGCGCTGGGTGCGGGGTGCCGAGTCGCTCGCGCTGATGGAGCCGCGGCCGAAGAAGATGGCGATGCTCGGACTGGGCGGCAGCGTCGCCACGCCTGCCGGCGGCATCACCGCCGAAGCGCTCGTCGTCGGCAGCTTCGACGAGCTGCGCGCGAAGGCCGCTCAGGCGGAGGGTCGTATCGTCGTATACGACGTGCCGTTCACGAACTACGGCGAGACGGTTGCATACCGTACCACGGGCGCGATCGAGGCGTCGAAGGCCGGCGCGGTCGCGAGTCTGGTCCGGTCCGTAACGCCATACTCGCAGCAGACGCCGCACACGGGCGCCATGCGGTATGATCCCGCGGTCAGGTCCATTCCGCACGCTGCGATCACGGTGGAGGACACGGAGCTGCTGCGCCGGATGCAGGAGCGCGGACAGCGCATTGTACTGCATCTCGAGATGAACGCGCAGACGCTGCCGGACGTGCAGTCGCGCAACGTGGTGGCGGAGCTGCGCGGCCGCGAGCTGCCGGACGAGATCGTGGTGTTCGGCGGTCACATCGATTCATGGGACGTCGGCCAGGGCGCGATGGACGACGCAGGCGGTGTCGTGGTCGCGTGGGAAGCGCTGCGTCTCATGAAGGAGCTGGGACTCCAGCCGCGCCGGACGATCCGCGTTGTCGGCTGGACGAACGAGGAGAACGGCACGCGCGGCGGTACCGGCTATCGCGATGCGCATCGCGCCGATGTGGACAAACATGTTCTGGCCATCGAGTCCGACGCGGGTGTGTTCAAGCCGAACGGCTTCAGCTTCACCGGCTCGGACGCAGCATACGCTACGCTTCAGCAGGTCGCGAAGCTGCTGGACCGGATCGGCGCGGGCGGCATGACGCGCGGCGGCGGCGGTGCGGACATCGGCCCGATCATGGAGCTCGGCGTGCCCGGCATGGGGCTGGACGTCGATGAGACGAAGTACTTCTGGTATCACCACACCGAGGCCGACACGATCGACAAGCTGGATCCACGCGAGGTAGCGCTGTGCGTCGCCACCATGGCCGTCATGGCGTACATCATCGCCGACATGCCGGAGCGCCTGCCGCGCGCTGCAGGGGCGGCGCCGCGCTGATGGACGTCTGCCCGTCGTGCGGCGCACAGCTCACGGGTAAATACTGCTCGTCCTGCGGGCAGGAGCGCGTAGACCCGTCCCGTGAGACGGTGCGCGGGTTCGTCCGGGCGTCGGTCGCAGCCGTTTCTCCGGTCGACGGCCGCGCAGTCCTAAGCCTGCGTGACCTCATCCGCAGACCCGGCCTCCTGACGCGGGAGTTCATCGCGGGTCGGCGTCAGACCTACCTTCCCGCGCTGCAGCTTTTCCTGCTCTGCAATCTCGTGTTTTTCATCCTGAGCGGTGTGATGGGGAACAGGATGTTCACCCAGCCGCTGGTCAGCCAGACCAATATGCAGATTTACAGCCCGCTCGCGCGCGACATGGTGCGGGATCGCATGACAGGCGAGGGCGCGCCGGACTACAGGGAGCTCGCGGCGCGATTCGACCTCGTGAGCGACCATTACGCCCGCGCGCTCGTGATCATCATGGTCCCGTTTATCGCCCTTGCCGTCGGCATACTCGAATACGGCCGCGGGCGTGCGCTGCATCACGTCGTGTTCGCGCTGCACTACCTGTCCTTTGCCCTGCTCTTCTACATCGTCGAGTTCGTGGTCTTCTTCCGCATCGGCAGGGCGTTCGGCTGGTTCGCGCCCGACAGCGTATTTGCCATTACCGCCTTTCTGGCGCAGGCCGTCTATCTCGCCTTCGCATTCAGACGGGCCTATGGCGACGGCGTCATCGCGGCCGTCGCAAAGGGCGCCGTGGCGAGCTTCGCGGCCATGGTGACCATCCAGATCTATCGATTCATCCTCTTCATGGTGGCCATCCATGCGGCGTGATATGCGACGGCGTATCTGCGCACTCCTCGCGCTGGTGCTGACCTGGACCGTGGCGGGGCGCGCGCACGCACAGGCTGTCGACGACGGCTCTTCGCTGCGCATCTACCTGATGACGGTCGAGCCGGGCAGCGAGATCTGGGAGAAGTTCGGGCACGACGCGCTCTGGATCATCGATTCCGCGACGGGCGAGCGCGTGTCCTACAACTACGGCATTTTCGACTTCGCGCAGCCGCACTTCATCCCGAACTTCCTGCGCGGCCGGATGCTTTACTCGATGGGCGAGGCGCCGCGCTCGGTCGATGCAGAGCTGGCGTACTATGCATCGTTCAACCGCACGATCGTCGTGCAGGAGCTGAACCTAACGCCCGCGCAGAAGCGCGATCTGCGCGATTTCCTCGCGTGGAACAACCTCCCCGAGAACACTTCGTACAGGTATGACTATTTTCGCGACAACTGCGCGACGCGCATCCGGGACGCCATCGACCGCGCGACGGGGGGACAGCTTCGTTCGGCCCTGACGGCGCGCGACGCAGGAACGACGTATCGGTGGCAGGCGAGGCGGATGATGGCGGCGGAGGTGCCAGTGGGCACCTTCGACGTCGGACCGCTCGCCTACACCGGGATCGAGCTCGGGCTGGGAAATCCGGTCGATCACCCGCTCAATGCGTGGGACGACAGCTTTCTCCCGATGCAGCTCATGGAGCACGTCCGGCATGTCGATGTCCGCGGGCCGGACGGCGCGGATGCGCCGCTCGTTCTCGAGGAGCGGGTCCTCTACCAGTCCGATCGCGCGCCCGTCGCGGCCGAGCCGCCGAACCGTACCGGCGTTCACCTCCTTATCGGGCTCATCATCGGTGGTATCCTCCTCGCCGCGGGCTGGCTGGCCGCCAGTTATCGCGCGGCCCGCGTCGCCTTCGGCGTTGTTGGATTTCTCTGGAGCCTGGTGGCTGGCGTGTTCGGCCTGATCATCATGCTGCTCTGGGCCGTGACCGACCACACGGCGACGTACCGGAATGAGAATGTGCTCCAACTGAACGTCCTGTCCCTCGTGCTGGCTGTCCTGGTCCTTACGGCCCTGTTCGGCCGTGCCCGCCGGACCGCTTTCCGCGTAGCGGCTGCTGTCGCCGGGCTGGCTGTACTCGGATTCGTGCTCCAGATTATGCCGGAGTTCGATCAGTTCAACGGTGAGATCATCGCACTGGCGCTGCCGGCGCACCTGGGTCTGCTGGGCGGAATGGTGTACCTGACCGGGTACAAAGTGTCCTCGCGGAGGGACGGCCTTGGCGCGGAGCCTGCTGTCCGCGTGTGACTTACGGCGTGGCACCCGGATTGCTCCAGTCGGGCGCAGACGTTGGTCCCACAAACCAGACGAGGAAGTCATGATCAAGAACATGGTACGTTTGCCCACGATCGTAGCCCTGCTTGCGGTCGCGCCGCTTACGTCGGCCTGCTCGAGCCTGAGTGGCACGCAGCGTGGCGCGGTGATCGGTGCGGGTGCTGGCGGCGCGGTCGGCGCTGCAATCGGTCGTGCGACTGGCTCGACCGCGAAGGGTGCGATCATCGGCGCAGCCATCGGCGGTACGGCCGGCGCAGTCATCGGCAATCAGATGGACAAGCAGAAGGGCGAGCTCGAGGACGATCTGGACAATGCGCAGGTGGAGCGTGTCGGCGAGGGTCTGCTGATCACGTTCGACTCTGGCCTGCTGTTCGACTATGACAGTGATGCGATCAAGGGTGCGTCGCGTGCGAACCTTACGGACCTGGCGGCGAGCCTGCGGAAGTATCCGGGCACGGAAGTGCTGATCGTGGGTCACACGGATGCGCAGGGCAGTGACGAGTACAACTACGGCCTGTCGCAGCGCCGTGCCGCGTCGGCGAAGTCGTTCCTGGTTTCGCAGGGCGTTCCGTCGAACCGGATCCGTACCGAGGGCCGTGGCGAGACCGAGCCGGTGAGCGCGAGCGATGCGCAGAACCGTCGTGTCGAGGTCGCGATCTTCGCGGACGAGGCCACGCGCTCCGCACTGCAGCGCCAGTACGGCAACTAGTCAGTCACCGCGGCGTTCGCGCTGCGTGCTGTAAAGCGGGCCGGTCTCCGAATTGAGACCGGCCCGTTCTTATTGCTCCAGCGTCAGCCTGACGGGCAGATGGTGAATGCCCGGCGTGGATACCCTGGAGGGATTGTTGTGAATGTTGCGTGAACACGGTCGGCGCGCGAGCCGCGCAACAAATGCGGCAATTATTGTCGTGTATGTTGCGGACGTCCGAGGGTGCGTGTGATCGCGCAACAATCGCGGTAATAGTTGCCGCAAATGTTGCAGTCTGGTGGACCGGCCGACGACGTTGCAACGATTACGATAATGCGTTCGCCCGTAGTTCACCGGCGATCGCTCACGATCCTGAAGTTTCCCGGTCATTGGTCTCCCGGTCCGGGGTGTTCGAGCTCATGCAGTGGTATCGCGCAGCAGCTCAAGCGGCGTCCCCGCCAGTGCGTTACGCGAAGTGTAGACGCCCATGAGCGCCGCCATCAGCACAACCCCAGCCGCAAGTCCGCCGAGTGATGCGAACGGCAAATTGAAATCCAGTTTGAAGACGTAGCGGACGATCAGCCAGCCTGCTGTACCTCCCAGAACGACACCGGTCAGACCCGCGAGCAGGCCGAGAGCGGCGTACTCGGTCAGCAGCATGCCGCGGACCTGGGCGCGGCGGGCGCCGAGGACGCGGAGCAGTGCGCTCTCGCGGACACGCTGGAATCGGCCGGCCGCGAGGGCGGCCAGGAGGACGAGCGCGCCGGCGACCATGCTGAAGAGGGCCATGAAGCGGATGGCGAACGCGACGCGGCCGACGATGCGTTCGAGCGTGCGCTGCACACCGCCGACGTCGATGGCGGAGATGTTGGAGTGTGCCCCTGCGACCGCTCGCTGCAGCGGCACGACCGCACTGCTGTCAGCCTGCACGAGTGCCACGAACGTCTGCGGCGCTGATTCCAGGACGCCGGGCTGGAATACGACGAAGAAGTTGGTCTCGAACTGGGCCCAGTCCACCTCTCGCACGCTGGTGACCACCGTCTCGATCTGCACGCCCTGGATGTCCCATGTGATGTGGTCGCCGAGCTTCGCGCCGAGCGACTCGAGCAGGTCTTCCTCCACCGATATCTGCGCGACTGCTCCGGGTTGCACGGGTCCCTTCCACCATGAGCCGGCGATGATCTTCTCGGTCGCGGTCGGTTCTGCGCGGTAAGTGTGCCTGTATTCCCGGCGAACCGCCCAGGGCTCGACGCGCGGCGTCTGCCGCTTCGAGACGAGGTCCGTGGCGGAGATGCCATTCACTGCGACGATCTTTCCCGGCACGATCGGCGTCAGCTCCGCGGGCTTGGTGCTGTAGCGTGCAATGGTGTCCCGGGTCGATTCGACCTGGTCGCTCTGGATGTCGATGAGCACGACGTTCGGGCGGCCGCCGGTCTCCGCGTCGAGCGAGATCCAGTCGAGCAGGTTGCGCTGCACGACCCAGAGCGCGGACAGCATGAACACGCCGAACCCGACAGCCATGGTCACGGCGACGGTCTGGTTCTGCGGCCGGAACAGGTTTGCCACACCCTGTCGCACGGGGAAGCGCGCCCGGCGGGGGAAGAAGCGTTGGGTCAGCCGCGTGACCGCCGTCGCACATAGCCACAGGATCAGCCCGGCGAACGCGAGCGCCACGGCGTACGCGAGGCCGACGACCGTGCGGCCCGCCTGCCAGATCGAGATGGCCGCGATGACGGCAGGCACCAGCGCGTAGACCAGCCAGCGCAGTGGATCACGCGTGGATGCGGGCTCGACGGAGACCCGCAGAGCGCGCAGCGGTGTTATGCCGCGGATCTCCAGCAGTGGCAGCAGTGCAAATACGATCGTGACGCCCGTGCCGACCAGCAGGCCTGCAAGCAGCACGGGCCACTCGATGCTGAACGATACGTCGAATGGCACGACGTTGCGCAGCAGAGCGGGCAGTCCCGCCTGCAGTGCGACGCCGGCCAGCACGCCGCCGCCTGCGCCGATGATGCCCAGCCCGACGGCCTGGAGCAGGTATGCCGTGAAAGCCGTGCGCTGCGTGGCACCGATGCAGCGCAGCACAGCAATGGTGTCCCGGCGGCTGCGGATGAACACGTCGATCGCACTGGCGACGGCGAGCCCGCCGAGCAGCAGCGCCGCAAGTCCCACGAGTCCCAGGAATCTGCCGAGTGCGTCGAGCACGTTCGCGAGCTGCTCCGCCTGTTCGGCCGCGGTGGTGAAGCCGATCATGCTGCGGCGGAACAGATCGTGGTGCGTGTCGACAAAGCGCTCGAGGACGCGAGCGTCCTCCATACGCACGTAGACTTCGTGCCGCGCGATGCTGCCGATCTGCATGAGGCCCGTGCTGTCCAGCGCTGCTGCATCCATGAAGACGCGCGGACCGAGCGCGTTGCGGAAGCTGACCTCCTGCGGCAGGCTCGTGACCACACCCGCGATGACGAAGCGCAGTCCGCCGATGCGCAGCGTGTCACCCACGACCGCGTCGAGCTGTGAGAGCAGGGAAGGCTCGACGAGTATGTGGTCGCCTTCGAGCGTGCCCCAGAGCGAAGGCGGGTCGGTTGCCATCGAGCCGTACAGCGGATACGGACCCGTGATGCCGCGGAGCTGCACCATCCCCGCGCCGCGCTGTGACAGCGCGATGGACATCGTGCTCGTCACACCGGCTGTGCTGCCCGGCACGGCGTTCTCGAGCGAGTCGACGATCGCGCGCACGGTGTCCGGCATCGCGGTGTTGGAATTCAGGCGCAGATCTGCACCCAGAAGGCCGCGCGCTTCGGCGTCGATGGAACGTACGAGGTTGGCGCGGAACGAATTGATCGCGACGAGAGCAGCGACGCCGATGGTAATGGCGATCATGTACGCCGCCATGCGTGCAATGCTGCTGCGGCTCTCGCGCCAGGCCAGAGACAGCGCGAACGGTGCGCGCATGGTCAGCCCTGTCCGTCTGCGATCGTGCCGCGCGCGAGCCTGAGGATCCGATTGGTGCGCCCCGCGAGGCCGGGATCGTGCGTGACGAGGACGAGTGTAGTACCTGCGTCCGCGTTGAGCTCCATCATCAGGTCTATGATGACGGCTCCCGTCTCCGCGTCCAGGTTGCCGGTCGGCTCGTCCGCGAACAGCAGCTTCGGCCTTCCTGCGAACGCACGCGCCAGTGCGACGCGCTGCTGCTCGCCGCCCGATAACTGCGACGGGTAATGATGAATGCGGTCGCCCAGTCCGACGCGCCCGAGCAGATCCGAAGCGCGTGCACGCAGGTCCGCGGCACTGGTACTGCGCAGCGCGCCCGCGAGCTCGAGCGGGACCAGCACGTTCTCGACTGCAGTGAGCGTGGGAATGAGCTGGAACGCCTGGAATACGAAGCCGACGTTGGCGGCGCGGAACGCGGCGCGGCCATCTTCGTCGAGAGCGGCGAGGTCCTGGCCGAGGAGATGCACCGACCCGGTGGCGGGCCGGTCGAGACCGGCGAGGAGGCCGAGAAGGGTGGTCTTGCCGCTGCCGGACGGCCCGACAATCGCCATCATTTCACCAGCACCGACATCGAGGCTGATGTCGTGCAGGACCGTGAGCGTGCGGCCGCCGCTGCGGTATGTCTGACCCAGGTTCCGTGCTGAGATCACCATGCGACGAATGATAGCCGTTCTCTCGATGGCCGCGCTAACGGCGTGCGGCGCCGGCGATGCCCCCGCCGACGGTGCCCCGCCGGCGGACACCGCGTTACCCGCAGATCCCGCGTCGCGCAGTGATGACGTCGCATACAGGGCCGTTGTCTTTCTCGGCACCAGCCTCACGGCCGGCTACGGCGTGGGCGCCGATGCCGCGTTTCCCGCCGTGATCGCGCAGCGGATCCGCGCGGACAGCCTGCCGTTCCGCGTGATCAACGCCGGGATCAGCGGCGAGACGTCCGCGGGCGGTCTGCGACGCATCGACTGGCTGCTCCAGAATCCGGTGGACGTGCTGGTGCTCGAGCTCGGCGCGAACGACGGCCTGCGCGCGCTCGATGTCGACTCGATGCGGAGCAACCTGAAGGCGATCCTCGAGCGGACGCGTGCGAAGTATCCGGATGCGGCGATCGTGATTGCAGGGATGGAGGCGCCGCCCAACCTGGGCGCTGCGTATACGTCCCGATTCCGCGAAGTGTATGCCGATCTCGCCGACGAGTTCGATGCCTCGCTAGTGCCTTTCCTGCTCGCGGGTGTCGCCGGTGTACCGGCATTGAACCAGGAGGATGGCATCCACCCGAACGTGGAGGGTCACCGTAAGGTGGCGGACAACGTGTGGCCGGTATTGAAGGCGGTACTGGACTCCCGCATTGACGTCATTCGTACACCCGGCGCCATCAGCGAGCGTCCTGTTACAATTTACCGCAATAATTCGTGTCTTTGTGTCACCGCTCGCGCATCGGCATCGGCGTGCACGGCTGACGGTGATTATTCCTGATTACCGTTCGCGGTATGTCGTCGCGTCATAGAATTGCACGCTTGACGACAATCACGCCCGCCGCTCGCCCTCGATCAAACTACGGACATCCCGGCATCAGTGCCCAGTTCACCATGTCCTGCTGCTTGACGTAATGGAGCAGCGGCGCGGTATCGGGCAGCGTGATGCTACATGCAGCGGCGATCGTGCAGGTGTCGATCTCCGCTTCCGCAGGCTGCAGCTGCCATGGCGGGTGATGGATCTCTGCATGACTGAGCACCCCGCCCGGCGCGTTCGTGTAGAGCGCATAGCGCTCTGTCAGAAAATGGTCGAGCGTCCCGGTCGCCGGCTCGAAGACCGGCCCGGTCGGCCGGTAGCGTCCGCGAAACGCCGCATTCGACCCGTCCCGCTCACTGGCATAGACGATCCACGTGTCGAGCCGCGCCATGGTCATGGTCGCATGATGATACGGCAGAAAGAACGTGGTCCTCGCCGCGGCCACTGCAATCTGGCTTGATGCCTCGAGCGTGAAGAAGTAGACGCCGGGCTTCCCGTTGCAGCGCACGTACGTGCGGACATTGAGCTCGAGGAAGTTCGTCGCGGTGGGCACGCCGGGGAGTGATCTCACGCCGAGGTCATGCATCTTGAACGGCACCACGCCGACCCACGCCTGTCCCTGGTGCAGGTCGAGCTCGAGGTTGGACGGCACGAGTGCGCGCAGCTCGGCCTCGTCCGCGACCCAGTGGGCGAACAG
>DASUXU010000003.1:0-16414 GCA_036377735.1 Longimicrobiales bacterium | reverse complement strand
AAATATCATATCATGGATGTGTGCCTACAGTGTGCCAGCTAGGGAGCTACGATGGCAGATGAAGAACAGGTTCCGCCGCCCGGAGAAGACGGGCTGGATGGAGCCGGGGAAGACATCGCGTACGAACCCAATGAAGCTGGCGACTCGCCTGAGCTCGTAAACCGCCTCATTCCAGAAGACATCCGCGAACGCTATGAGGTCCATAGCTATCGCGCAGCCGCCCTTATCCTGAAGGAGGCCCACCCTGCTGAATTCGAAGAGCTGATGCAAGCCCTACGTGCATTTACTCTAACTGAGATGCACCCCATAGCTGATCCAATTAGAACCTGACAGTCAGCGCAGTTGTAGGGACGCTCTCTGCGTCTCTTGAGCGAACGACCGCCGCAAACTCAGCGGGCGTGAGGCCGTTCAGGGAGCTGTGCGGTCGCTCCTCATTGTACTCTTTCCGCCAGCATTCGATCGTCACTTTAGCCCGATCCAGAGAGACGAACCAGTGCGAGTTCAGGCAATCATCCCGAAATGTGCCGTTAAAGCTTTCGACGAAGCAGTTCTGCACAGGCTTGCCGGGCTGGATGTAATCGATGCGAAGGTTCCTTGCATAAGCCCAGGCGTCGAAAGCGTGACTGGTGAATTCCGATCCGTTGTCCGTGACGATCACCGGCGGCAATCCACGCGTGACGCGCAGCCGCTCCAATGCCTCGATGACACGGGCAGAGGGAAGCGAATGAGACACCTCGATCGCAAGACACTCCCGGCTGTACTCGTCGATGATGTTGAGACACCGGAACCGCCGTCCAGTCGAGAGTGTGTCGCTCACGAAGTCCATGCTCCAGCGCTGGTTCGGTCCGGTCAATTCCGTCCGCGATACACGAGGCACCTGCGCCCGCTTCCGTTTGCCCCGGCGACGGCGCACCGCGAGATCCATCTCTCGATACAGGCGCTGCACCCGCTTCCGGTTTACCTGCCAGCCCTCACGCCGCAGCCTTCGGTAGATGAACCTGTATCCCCAGCGAGGCTTTCGATCCGCCCAATCCTTGATCTTCTCACGCAGCACGTCCTGCGGGTCACGAGTGCTGCGATAACGCAGCGAGGAGCGAGAGAAGCCAGTGTACCGAATGGCACACCGCTCCGACACGCTGCAGGCGGCTTGGACCTTTCTGACGACCTGGCGCCGCGCCCGGGCCGTCACAACTTGTTTCCCAGGAGATCTTTCAGCACCTGGACATTCAACGCCTGGTCGGCCACGATCCGCTTCAGCTGCCGATTCTCATCCTCGAGCTGCTTCAGGCGCCTCGCGTCCGGCACACTCATACCGCCGTATTTCCGCTTCCAGTTGTACAGGGTCTCCCGACTGATCCCGAGGCGCCGGCAGAGCTCTTTGACATTCGCTCCCGCTTCCGCCTCCTGCAGGGCCCCGACGATCTGCTCCTCCGTAACCGACTCTTCTTCATGACTCCTCCGTGCGTTGAGAGCGGGCGTAGGTCCCCGAATCTAGGTCCAGCCTGACCCCCGTTTTGACAGCGTAGCGAATCGAGGCCAGACTCCCGGAAGGGAGGGAGGCCGAGATGAGAAAGAGTCGGTTCACGCCGGAGCAGATTCTCCAGGCGCTTCGCCAGGCTGAGTCGGGCACGACTGTTGTGGACATCTGCCGCAAGCTGCAAATCACCGAGACCACCTTCTATCGCTTGAAGAAACAGTACGCAGGTCTCGACACGAGCGAATTGCGCGAGCTGAAGCAGCTGCGCGACGAGAATCGCAGGCTGAAGCAGGTCGTGGCGGATCTGACGCTCGACAAAACCATCCTGCGGGAGGCGCTCGGAAAAAAATGGTGAGCCCAGTCCAGCGTCGCGCGGTCGCTGCCTGGGCCCAGCAAGCCTACTGCGTAAGCGAGCGAAGAGCATGCGAGGCGTTGCGCATCTCCCGTTCTTCGGTGCGCTATCGGTCGGTAAAGTCGGATGATGCGCCCGTGCGCCGTCGACTGCACGAGCTCGCGGAATTGCGTCCGAGTTTCGGTGTCCGTCGGCTTCACATCATGGTGCGTCGTGATGGTCTTCACATCAATCTCAAGAAAGTGCGTCGCTTGTACCGCGAGGAAGGCCTTCAGCTGAGGCCACGCAAACGTCGCCGGCGTGCGACGGTTCCGCGGCAGCCTCGCGCAATCGTGGCCCGTAGAAACGAACGCTGGGCGATGGATTTCATGTCGGATACCCTCTCCGGCGGAAGCGCGATACGCGTCTTCACGCTGATCGATGCATACAGCCGGGAGTGTATTGCGCTCGAGGCAGCGACATCATTCCGCGGTGACGACGTAGCGCGCATGCTGAGTGATGCGGGTGAGCGTGAAGGCGCCCTGCCGCAGATCATCCAGTGCGACAATGGAACCGAGTTCACATCGAAAGCGCTGGATCACTGGGCATACTGGAACAAAGTGCAACTCGACTTCAGCCGGCCAGGTAAACCCGTCGACAACAGCGTCTGCGAGGCATTCAACGGCAGCCTCAGACGTGAGTGCCTGACGCGTCATTGGTTTGCCTCGGTTGCAGAGGCCCGCGTTGTGCTGCATGCTTGGAAGGACGATTACAATAACGAGCGGCCCCACACGAGTTTGGGGCTTCAACCGCCCGTCGTTTTTCGCGCCGGCGGTGATTACGAGCCTCGCTTCGCTCGCTGAAAAGTGACGGAATAGGGTGGATCAAGTTTGGGACCCCACGCCCAGCGCCGGGAAGTCAGATTATAACTGGATCAGATTTCGGGGTGCATCTCAGCAGCGCGCGTCAGCACAGACGCGGCCACGCAAATGGCGGAGGCTGTGCTGCCCGCTGAACGTCGACACGACTCCATTATGCGCAAGCTGCAAGCATTGACTTTGCGGGTACCAGTAAGTGACTCCAAATGGGCAATCTACCTATCGGTATCTACAGCTGCTGTTTTGGGTTCGAAATAGCACTTTACACCTCAAGTCGACCGTACATCAGTCCGACGATGGACAAAGTTCTGCCCCACGTCTGCATCCGCTGCTCGTCAACCTTCAACGCAGACTGCCACTTTTTTTGCCTCGGGGTCCGGCAGAGGCGTGGATTGATGGCCCTGATGAATCCGCTGGTCGCGTCTTGGGCATATGGCGCAGCCAGAAATGGCGTAGAGCTCGTGATCGAGGCGTACGGCGCCAGTGCAACCGGATTCATTTCGAGATTCGCTCTAAGGGAATGTCGACGCTGCTGGCCAAATACAGATCACAGTACTGTATGGCAAAGGAACAGGCATCAAGGACGGTCCGGGTGCGCGATGTTTGAAGGACTTATCGTATTGTCTGGTCCTGGCCGATTGATTGATTCGCCAGACTACGCCGGCAGCTGCGGCCCGTGCGGCACGCAGCAGGGCATGGGCTGCGGAGGGTCCGGACGACGTTGCTGCAATCCGCATCTGCAACCAACCCCGACGCAAGCAGCCTCCGGCCCGATGTAGGGATTTCATACACTGTGCCCTCTGTAGAATCACACATCTCCTTCCAGCATAAACACTTCGGTGCGATTGAACGACTCCAATACAAAGTAGCGGGTGATCAGTGTCGGTGCATCGAGCGATGGGAGAGGCGGGCGCACGTTCACAAGTCCCAACACTTTAACCCCGTTCATTGGTCAGCTCCACTAAATATGTTATATAGCAGTAAGGTTTGCCTTGTTTCCAGCACAGAGACGCCAATGAAATACCTGTGGATACTAATTGGTTGGTCGGCGATCGCGTGTTCCAACCAAACAGGATCTGGCTCAACGGACGAAATGTCTGATGCCGAGACCGTAACTGCAGTCCCACCTGACACGATGCCTCAGGATATGGACACGAACATTGACCCCGATGTAGGGGGATCTCGAGACTTTGTAACAGTCATGTTTGAGGATGGGACTTCCCTAAGAAATAAGCGCCGAGCCATTTCCAAAGTGAAGGGGCGCGTAGAAGGTGGAATGCGAGCTGATGGCGTTGATGGGATTTATGTAATTCGGATCGCACGGAATGCTCCGACAATGGCCCTTTCTCGAGATGCGTGCAACACACTTCAGGAGATGACATTCGTCGTGTTTTGCAGAACGAGCACGCGCAGCAGACTCCCCGAAGACGACACGCCGAAGGACACGACGCCTTAACTCACCCACAACATGAGTTAGGTTAACCAAGCCGCCTATTCTTACGCGGCGCCGGCGCCTGTGCGCATACCTACCAGTCACAAACGCATATGTTACCCATCAACAGGAGATCACATGTCCCACAAAGGTTTTGCTAGACTTGCGCTGATAGTCGGCGCCGTCGCGTCGTTTGCCACGTGCTCGGATCAGCAAATCGTAGGTCCTGGCGCCCGCCCTGAGGTGTCGAGCCTAGTTGAGACCGGGTACGTCGACGTCAAGGCAATTGGCCCCGCAGGAACCTATGCGTTTGAGCTACGTGAAAGCGTTACGACCAATGCGTGGAGAACGGATTCTTTCGACGTTGTAGCTGGATCGCAGACGACTGCGTGGCAGCAAAGCGATAGCACGTCGCCGTCGACGAACGTGACTGTCGCCGAAGTACAAGTTGCCGGCATCAAGGTGGATTCTGTGCGCGTTGTAGTCTGGCAAGGGGCGGCAATTCGGTCGACAGATCTCTATACTGAGACCGACAGCGCGACCGCATATAACATTAGCAATCTCACTGACGTTGACTTCCACTTCTATAACTCTGTGACGACCGAGACGGGTGTCACGGAGAGTCCAGTCGATTCACTCCCCTCTGATATCCTCGAATCGTACGATGCCGAATTCGGTGCTCCAGACGACGTGCTTTTCGTACTCTTCAGACCTGGGACAACGATCCAACAGAAGGCAGCTGCTGTCGCCTCGATTCAAGGCCATGTAATAGGCGGACATACCGTTCCGAATATGGGTCGATTCGAAGGCTTCTACGCAGTGCGTTTTCCCAGCACAGGGGTAGGGTCGAGCCTAGTGCCAAAGCTTGCACAGCTGCATGCAAACCCGGTCGTTTACGTTGCAACACCGATAACACGATCGCACATTGCGTCGCGCAAGCCTCACGACGGCTCAGGGTGGACTCAATCGCAATGGCGTACGAGTTCCGACGAAGCCGATGTCTCAAGTGCGCGCTGGGCGTTGGAGCAAATCTCCGCACCGCTGGCATGGGGCTGCGAGACAGGCAAGACCAGCGTGCGCATTGGCGTGGTCGATCGCAGCTTCAATACTAAAGGCGAGCTTGCGAAGAACGTGGTCGATGGTCCTGTCTACTTGACTTACCCTAACGACCCTGTCGACTCGCATGGCAGTTCTGTTGCCTCGGTGATCGGCGCCAAGGGGAGCGACAGCGTTGGTATGACCGGCGTGATGTGGGACGCGGGATTACGTTTGCGCGAAGCGGGCGTGTACGATGATGGGATTATCACGCAAGTCGCGAACCTAATAGATGAGGACGTCAAGATTATAAACATCTCTCTGGTTGGCACGCGCAACCCTTCGGCTCACACGGTGTGGTCGTTTCAGGTTGCAATGTCGAAAGTTCTTCGGGAAGGAGAGGCTGCGGGTCATGCCCTTCCCTTAATCATTCTCTCAGCTGGCAATGTCGGTACCGATGCGTACAATAGTGTCTTTCCCACCTTGCGTGATTCATTCCCGAACAACGTGCTCGTAGTCGCAGGAAGCGACCGCGCAACCACAGAGCTTGGGGGGTCAGTACCTTTTTGGGCGAACTCTTCCACAGGCAACAGGATCGATATCGCCGCGCCTGCAGTTGGCGTCGGCATGCTGGACGAGGATGGCGAAACTGTAACTACTGGCAATGGCACATCGCTTTCCGCGCCTCTCGTCACTGGAGTTGCGGGACTGCTGCTTTCGTTCGACCCACGCCTGCAGCCTTTCCAGTTGAAGTTCTTGATAATGCAAGGAGCGATCGCCGGAGGTCGAACATCAGGGGGACACCCGTTTTTAGACGCCTACCAAGCGCTGAAGCTGGCCGGCGGGCTTACAGGCGCGCCTCTCTGCGGCACCCCCATTGTCCAAATGGGCGGGACAGTTAGCGCGTGGCAGGGCGACCTGTGGACTCCGTTGTTCAATCTGCCGAGCAATTACTCATATCCGAACCCGCTTCACGGTGGCAGGACTATTGACGACTCGCCCTTTTCCCGATTTACACTAGCGTCAACCGCGTGGGTCACCGATACGCCCGGGGATAGCTACCTTCTCACTGGTGCGGTTCAGAATGGAGAGAATGGTTACACGCACAACCGTGATACCACGACAACTACTCAGGTAACATCGAGTGATATACGGGTTGGCTTCCGCGGCGCGAACCTCGGCCCCTCGTACTTCACGAAAGTTATGCCGTTCTCGTCCCCGCCGTCACTAGACAGCGATTCAGTCTGCATTAGATCTCAGGATAACGAGTGTCAGCAATACTGGGTGTTACAAGACGGCACGCAGGTCATTGCGCACTCTGCGCTCGTACCCTCCAGGCATGAGCTGCTGCTGGAGGCGACCTACCGCGACTGGTCCTACGCAGTCGCGGAATGGGAATCTTGTGGCGGGTCACAGATCTGCAGGAATGTCACTCAGGAAATTGTGCAGGATCGCTCCGACCTCTGGCATCATGACTATCATACCACTGTATGGACGAAAGTTAGCACATCGCAATTTCCATTTGCGATCGGTAGCATTGCGCCATCCGAGGATGGTTTCCTGTACGGATTGCAACGATTCACGGACAAGCAGGTGAGCCAGATCACGTGGACTAGCGGGCCCGACGGCCCGCAAGTGTCAGGTAGTTTTGCGATAACTGGCAGCTCATGTATGATCGAGTTTAGAGCGTTACGCGGCACTACACCGGTCACATCCCGAACCGCGTCGGGGCCCTGTCACACGCATCTTGCATCAATGGGCATCGGTTCGTAATCGCCGCAGGGTGCTGCGAACCATAGAGCCCGATGGTCTAAGGTGCCATCGGGCTCTATGCCTTTACCTGTTACTTCCACACTGTGTAGAGTTGACGGCTGCTGTTAATCGCGCGAGCGATCAGAGAAAGCCAGCTACCGTCCAAGGATTACTACGGCCCCGAGCGTCAATACACTCCCAACCCCCATGAATGTGAGTCCGTTCAGGAACCGGTCCCAGCGTGAAGGCAGCGGTGGCGGTGGTAGCGACTGCAGACTTCCGGATCTTCGACGTTCATGCGTGCTGTGTCGATCGCGACCCGGACGTCTGCTTTGCTCTGGCCGAGGATACAGGCTCACGCCAGTCCGGCGCCATTTCGGCACGATCGCGCTCGAGCTTTCGGCTGCTGGGCCTGGCGCTCGACTGGACGGAGCGAGTCTTCGTAGATCACCCGGGTCGTGTCCGCGCGGACGATCGCGTTCAGGGTTACGATCTCAGCGCCCCGGAACTGGATGGCGACCGCGGCAGTCGCTCTTTCGAAGCCGAGGCTGTACGCTGCGAGGAGCGACAGCGAGCCCATGATGCAGTGTGGTACGGATAGGTCACGCCTCCGCCCTCTGCGCCCGATGACGATGGTCCAGCACGGCGGCACGATCGACGTGAGCCTGCGCACGGCGCGACACGATATTCACCATCCGACTGCCAACCGGGGAGTCCTGACATGGCCAAGGTCCTGGTCGTCGAAGTCGACATGCGTCTGAAGATCACGTATGACATCCTGCTCCAGAAGGAGGGGCATACGGTGGAACGCGCGCTGAACGGGGAGGAGGCGCTGCAGAAAGATCGCGGAATTCCGGCCGGACCGGGAGAACTATCCGGATACGAAGATCATCGTGTTCAGCAACATGAGCTCGCCGGGGGACATGCAGCGGGCCTTCGAGCTGGGCGCCACGAAGTACATGCTCAAGTCCTCCACATCTCCGAAACAGCTCGCGAAGCTGATCCAGGACACGCTCTCTTCCTGACCGAGCTATAACTCTTCGTGCTAGGTCACGCGGTCGGAGGTATTAGTCCCGCGGGCCCCGTTCTGTTAGTTGTATACAATGAACGCCTGGGGATCGATCGACGACGACGGGCGCCCGCGGGTGCGTGGCCTGCGCGGGTGGTGGCGGCGCCAGCCGCTGGAGCGGAAGCTCCCGTTCGCGTTCGCGCTCCTGCTGACAGTGGTGGGGGCGTTCTACACGGCGGCGCTCTACCGCGAGGTGGCGCGGAGCGCTGGATCGGCCGTGGAGGTCCGGCTGGAGCAGGTGGGGCGGGAGGTGGCGCGGCTCGCGGCGACGGCGAACAACCAGCGCCTCGAGACGATGCGGCGTGTGGTGGACAGTGTCGGAACGCCGGCCGCGCTTGCCCTGATGTCCAATGATACGATGCCTGCGGTCCTGCTCACACGCGGCCTCGAGGTTGCGGAGGCGCGCGGGAATCCGTCGGCTACGTCGCTGCAGAAGCTGCTGGAGGACGCGCGGCTCCTGCGCGAGGCCGGGTCGCCTGGCGTGACAGGATCGCTTTTCAGCGAGAACGGCCGGACGTTCTTCTGGCAGCTCGCATCGAACGGTGATGCGGACGCACCGGGCTACGTGGCGATGCGGCGGCAGCTCAATACGACGGGTGACGGGCGGAGCGCGGCGATCCAGACGCTGATCGGCGAAACGATCGTGCTGATCGCGAACCCGGGCGACTATGGAGGACCCTGGGTCCAGCTGGAGGGGCCCGAAGTTACGCCGGCGAGCCCGCCGGAACCCGGCTCCAACCGGCACATCCGCAGCGGCACCTCCTACCTCACGTATACCACACCCGTATCCGGCGCGCGCTGGGTGATCATCACGGAAACGCCGCACAGCGTGGTGCAGGGCCGGGCGGCGGCATTTGCGACGAGCACGATTCCGTTCATGATCGGGTTCATCCTGCTGGGCGGCGGCCTGGCCTGGGTGATCGGCAAGCGGATCACCCGCCCGATGCGCGTTATGGCGAATGCGGCGCTTGCGATCGGCTCGGGTGAGTATCACCGCCGTGTGAGTGTCCGGGAAGGCGGCGACCTCGGCATGATGGCGCGCGCGTTCAATCGCATGGCCGCACAGGTCGAGCGTACGAATACAGCACTGGATGAGCGTGTCCGGCGTCGCACGGAAGAACTGGAGATGGTGAACCAGGAGCTGCAGTCATTCAGCTACTCCGTGTCCCACGATCTGCGCAGTCCGCTGCGCAGCATCGACGGGTTCAGCCAGGCGCTGCTCGAGGACTACGGCCCGCAGCTCGACGCCACGGCGCAGGACTACCTGAAGCGGCTGCGCGGCGGCGCGCAGCGCATGGGTCTGCTGATCGACGACCTGCTGATGCTGTCCCGCGTCGCGCGGCAGCCTGTCGATCGCACGCACGTGGACATGACGGCGCTCGCCCACGAGGTGATCGCCGAGCTGCGCACGGACGACCCGTCGCGCGCCGTCCGCATCGACGTGCAGGAAGGCATGACCGCGGAAGCCGACCGCGGGCTGATGTATGTCGTGCTGCAGAACCTGCTCGGCAATGCGTGGAAGTTCACGTCGCACGAGCCGGACCCGATGATCGAGTTCGGCGCAGAGGACCACGACGGCGTCACCGTCTTCCACGTGCGCGACAATGGTGCGGGTTTCGACATGGCGTATGCGAACCAGCTCTTCGTCGCATTCCAGCGGCTGCACTCGAACAGCGACTTCAAGGGTACGGGCATCGGTCTGACGACCGTGCAGCGTGTGATCACGCGGCACGGTGGCAGAGTGTGGGCCGATGCGGCGCTCGGTGCGGGCGCTACGTTCTATTTCACGGTGGATGGAGGTGTGGATGCCGGCGAACACGATTCTGCTGGTTGAGGACAACCCGGACGACGAGGTCCTCGCGTTGCGCGCGCTGACGCAGAACAAGATCGCGAACCAGGTGGACGTCGCGCGGGATGGCGTGGAGGCGCTGGAATACCTGTTCGGCGCGGACGGCAATCCGGAGAACGCGCTACCGCAGGTAGTGCTGCTGGACCTGAAGCTGCCGCGCGTCGATGGGCTGGAGGTGCTTCGCCGGATCCGCGCGGACGAACGCACGCGGCTGCTTCCCGTCGTCGTGCTCACGTCGTCGAGCGAGGAGCAGGACCTGGTGGAGAGCTACAGCCTCGGCGCGAACAGCTACATCATCAAGCCGGTCGACTTTACGCAGTTCAGCGAGGCAGTCGGCCGGCTGGGCATGTACTGGCTCGTGCTCAACAGGACTCCGTCCAGGAGCAGGCCATAGTGAAACCGCTCCGCCTTCTGCTCGTCGAGGACAACCCGGACGACGCGCTGCTCGTGCTGCGCGAGATCCGGCGTGGCGGGTATGAAGTGGAGCATGTGCGTGTCGAGGGTGCGGAGGACATGCTGCGCGCGCTCGATACCGGCAAGTGGGACCTGATCGTCTCCGACTTCTCCCTTCCCTCCTTCGACGCGCCCGCGGCGGTGCGCACGTTGAAGTCCACTCAGCTCGACATCCCGATCATCATCGTGTCGGGCACCGTGGGAGAGGATACCGCTGTAGCTGCACTGAAGGCCGGTGCGCACGACTTCCTGTCGAAGGGGAACCTCAACCGTCTGGTGCCCGCGATCGACCGCGAGCTGCGCGAGGCGGCGAGCCGGCGCGACCGCCGCATAGCGCAGGCACGGCTGCGCGAGAGCGAGGAAGCGCTGTCCGCGATCTTCGGCGCTTCACCGCTGCCGATCATCTCCGTGGATGTGCGCGGCTGCATAACGGCATGGAATCACGCTGCGGAGGGCACGTTCGGCTGGAGCGAGCAGGAAGCGCTCGGCCAGCACGCGTCGATCCTGGGCCAGAGCGCGCATCGGAATCTGCTGGGCGAGGTCCTTCGTGGAGAAACCGTCGTGCGCGCGGAGATCAAGGGACAGCGGCGCGATGGCGGCAAGCTGGTCATGCTGGTGTCGGCTTCACCGCTGCATGGCCCGGACAGCCAGGTGACGGGTGCGGTGGCGATCATCAACGACATCACGGAGCAGCGCGCACTCGAGGAGCAGCTCAGGCAGGCGCAGAAGATGGAGGCCGTGGGGCGGCTGGCCGGCGGCATTGCACACGACTTCAACAACATCCTCACTGCGATCCAGGGCTATGGCACACTGCTGCAGGAGGAGCTGCCGGCCGACAGCCCGCACCGCGCCGACGTGGACGGCATTCTGGACGCGACGACGCGCGCGGCGTCCTTCACTCGCCAGCTGCTGGCATTCAGCCGCAAGCAGGTGACGCAACCGGAGCACCTGGAGCCGAACGAGCTGATCAGCGGATTGCAGCGCATGCTGTCGCGCCTGATCGGCACGGGCTACACGCTCGACTTCCAGCCAGGCGACGACAGCCCGCCGATCTTTGCCGACCGCGGCCAGATCAGTCAGGTCATCATGAACCTGGTCGTGAATGCACGCGACTCGATGCCGGGCGGCGGCACGATCCGGATCGAGACCTCGCGCGCGGCGGGGCCTCCGAAGGACTACATCCGCGGCGAAGGCCGGATCGCGAACGGCCCGTACTCCGTCATCTCGGTGCGGGACACAGGACACGGCATCCCGCCGGAGATTCAGGAACTCATCTTCGAGCCGTTCTTCACGACGAAGGACGCGAGCAAGGGGACGGGGCTGGGACTGTCAACGGTCTACGGGATCGTCGTGCAGCACGGTGGTGTGCTGTGCCTGGACAGCGGTCCCGACGGCACCGAGTTCAGACTGCACATCCCGGAATCGCGCGTGGTGACGGAGCGGCGCCCGCTGCATTCACTGCCCGCGCGCGGAACGACCGGCGGCGCGACCATAGTTCTGGTGGAGGATGATGCAGGGATCCGGAACCTGGTGCAGCGCGCTCTGCTCCGGCGCGGGTTCCGCGTGCACGCGGCGTCCAATGCGGAGGAAGGACTGGAGCTGATCCGCAACCATCCGGAGACCGACGTGCTGATCACGGACCTGATGCTGGAGGGTATGACCGGTGCGGAGCTGGTGACCGCGGTTGCGGAGATCAGTCCCGGGATCCGTTCAGTTCTCGTGTCCGGTTATTCGGCGACAGACCTCGCGCTGTCACCCGACGCGAGCTTCATCCAGAAGCCATTCTCACCCGACGAAGTGATCGCGGCGGTCCGCAGGCTCCTCGAGCACTGAAGCCGCCGCCCCAGCCTGAAAACTTTCAGGCGACGGCTTCGATGCGCCCGCCAAGGCCGCGGGCGGTCTCGATGAACGACTCGACTTTCGACGACTTCCGAGCTCTGCTCCAGATCACCGCGAGCGCCAGCGGTATCGGCGCATCGGTGAACGGCCGGTACACGACCGCGTCATTCCCTTCCGTATAGCTCCCCGCCATGTCCTTCGTGACGAGCAGAAAGGCATCGCCTGCGGCCACATGTATGCCAATGCTCGTCGGGTCCATTGCGACCGCGCGATGGCCTGCGGGCTCGAGGCCGCGCTGGTGCAGGGCGGTGCGGAGCTGGCGATACATGCTCTCTGAATAGCGGCGATGATGATGCAGACGGGTGAGCGGCTGGAGCTGCGCCAGTGATAGCTCCGGCTGCCTCGCGACCGGGTGCGCCGCCGGCATGACTACGCCAGTGATTGCGCAGTCCTCGATGATGTGGTAGTCGAACTGCTTGTCCGGCGCCTTGCTAAGCCATGCGATCGCTACCGACGCCCGGCCCGACTCGATCGTGGCATACTGCTCGACATCGCTCATCGCACGCGTCGCAATGACCGTGTCTGGATGTTCATCCTTGAAACGGCTGATGAGACGGGGCAGGACCGACGGGTAGTGTGTCCTCCGGCCGACCGCGAGCGTGAAACGGTCACGCGCCTGTCCGCCCGCGCGCCGCGCACTCTCGATCGCTTCCGCCGCTGTCTCGAGAGTACGCTTCGCCTCGAGCAGAAACGCTTCACCTGCACGCGTCAAACGGATGCCGCGCGGCAGCCGCTTGAACAGGGCGCAGCCGACCTCGCGCTCCAGGTCCTGCATCTGCTTCGAGACTGCGGGCTGGGCTACGCGAAGACGGCGGGCTGCATGAATGATGCTGCCCTGCTCGGCGACTGCGATGAAGTAGCGGAGGTGACGTAGTTGCAAAGCGTCTCCGGCGTGGAATCGGACATGCGCTCATGCCCACTGAAGTCAGTGGTAAGCCACAACGTGTTCACATCCGCCGTTGCTGTCAACGCATGTCTGAAAACCGAACAGTTCACCTCGTTTGTTTACTGCGGTCGTGTGCCTTCGCGTACGCCCGCAGCTGACAGACACGTGGAGCGGAACGCCGGCTCGACATCCGTGCACGCGGCGGCACGTGCGGCCGGATCCGGATTGAGCACTGCGATTTCCTCACCCAGCGCGCGATAGCATGCAGTCCTGTCGGCAGGCCTGGTCACGACACGGCAATAGCCGAGACCCGAGCGATAGTCGGCGCTGACGTCGATGACATTCTTGACGAAGCCGGTGTGGCACCACGGCTGATAGGCGGGATCGCCATTCGCGCAGAGCGTAACGGCGCGACGGAAATCGCCGAGCGTGTAAGCGCTGACATCACGGCCGAGACTCTGGTAGCACGTCTCGCGGTAGGTGTCCTCGACCTTGTCGCACGTGGCTGCGGCGTCCTTGAAGTTGCCGCCGTTGAGGTGGAGGATCACGGACGTCTGCATCATGTAGCATGAATCGAGATAGCGATCCGGCAGGTCCGAGCAGGGGTAGAGCGGATCCTTCGGATCGATGAGCTTTGCCGCGGTCGCCGTGCCGTGTCCCATGGCGGCGTGATCCATTCCGCCGTGGTCCATTTCAGCGCTGCCTGCGGCATCGGGACGTCCGACGGAGTGGTGCGGAGCGACAGCCTCCTGGATGTTCTCCATGAATGCGCCGCCGAAGCAGCCGTCGCGCTCCCATGGGCTCGCAAGCTTGTCACAGCCGCTCAGCGTACGGCGCAGGTCGTGACCGGTCAGCTGCGCCAGCCCGTGACCCATTCCGTGCACGCACTGGAACAGGAGCCAGTCCCCGTCCTTCGACGCGCGATAGTCGCCGCACAGGTCATTGATCTGCTTTTCGCTGACCGCATCGATCCCGCCGTCATCGGCAATATCGACAAAATAGGCCTGTATGACGCCGTGGTAGCAGCCGGACTGGAGGATGGGCGAACACTCCCGGAACCGGCTGCTCATCTTCGACGGCCCGTCGTAGGCGGCGAGGCCGATGGAATGCGCGAGCATGTGGCCCTCGCGCTGTGCGTCGACATCGAGTGCACTGAGCTGGTCCAGCACGCGCATGGCGGAGCTGACACCATCCTTTTTCAGGACCGCGAGAAGGTTCGCGTCGTAGCAGGCCATGCGGTCAGCCGCGGGTGTACGTGCGCAGACGGCCTTGAGCCCGGCGCCGTCGCGAACGGGCTGGTCCGGCACCAGCCGTCTGGCCGTCTCCGGGCCCCCGGCGGGGCCCGGAGACGTGGACGCGCACGCGCCCGAAATCAGAATCGCTGCGATCCAGCCCGTGCTGCGGGTGATCGATTTCATATGTACTCCAGTGCAACGCTGGTCAGAGGGGGATACCGGACCCGGGCGCTTCAATATCCGGACCAGCGACCGATCCTGCCCGCCATCTCCGTGACGGCATCGAAGAGCTGCCGGAAGTCGCGGACCACGAAGAGGGTCTCCTGCATGCGATCGATCTCGAACGGCTGGCTGATCACGTCGTCGAGCACGAACGGGCGGTGACCGGCAGGGTTCGCGAATGCCTGGGCCGCGTCGCCGTGCGAGGAGATCAGTCCGCTGCCGTAGACCCGGACGGCGTCGCCTTCAACGATCAGTCCGAACTCGACGGTGAACCAGAAGAGGCGGGCCATCCAGGTTGTTTCCTCCTCCGTCCTCGCACGGCACGCGACGGCGCCGAAGCGCTGGAGGAAGTCGCCGAATACGGGGTCGGCGTGCAGCGGCACATGGCCGAACACGTCGTGGAAAATGTCGGGCTCGGGCAGGTAGTCGAGCTGCTCGCGCGTGCGAATGGTGACAGTCGTCGGGAAGCGGCGGTCCGCGAGACACGCGAAGAATCCGGCCGCGGGGAGAAACCCCGTTACGGGAACGGCACGCCAGCCGGTGAGATCGCGCAGGCGCCGGTTCACGTCGTAGAGGTCGGGCACGCTGTCCCGGCTCATGCCGATGGCTTTCGCGCCGCTGAGGAACAGCGAGCAGCCGGTGTTTTCGAGAGTGCTCATGCGGCGCTCGTAGAGGATCTGCCATACCGCGTGCTGCTCTGCGCTGTATGCGCTCCAGTCCTGCGTCGTGAAGAAGTCCGTTTCGGTCGTCGTGCCCGCCTGCATGTGCGCCTCCGTTACAGGGATGAAAAAAAGGCGGCCCGGGAGAGTCCCGGGCCGCCGTCGAACAGGCCGTCTGCGAAGCTTGAACTGCGAGCTACATGCGTGTGCGCCTGGGCGATACGGCCCGGTTCCCGGTGGCGTACACGTAGTAATAGCTCGCAGTCATGCAGCGCGTTGTGCTCATGAACGGAGCATAGCGCGCTGGTGTGGAGCGGTCAAGTGCAGTCGTCATTCCGAGGCCATTGCGGTGCGCGGCGCCACTTTCATCGCAGTACGTGCGGGCAGCCAGCTCGCGACGAACGCCGCCGCCATCAGTGCGCCCGCGGTCAATGAAAGCACGAGCGGGTCGACCGCGTCGATCCCGTAGAGCAAACCCGCGAGGATCCGGCCCGCCGCCAGGGCGCCCGCCAGTCCGATGGCGAGGCCGACCAGTACGACCGTGAAGCTCTGCCCCATGACGAGCCTGCGAATGTCACCGGGCCGTGCTCCGACAGCGCTCCGGATCGCAATCTCGCGCTGCCGTCCGCGAACGACGAAGGACATCACGCCGTACAGACCGACCGCGGCGAGTACGAGTGAAAGGACCGCGAAAAGTGTGAGCAGCGACGACGCCAGACGGCCGAGGCTGGTCTGCGTGCGCAGCGTCGTTTCCATTCCGGCAATGTTGAAGAGCGCGCGTGTCGGATCGATGCGTCGCACCGCGTCGCGTACGCCAGCCGTCACTGCTGCCGGGTCACCATCCACGCGAACGAGAATGTCCGTGGGGCCCGATGAGGATAACTGCGCGTGCGCGAAGTACAGGTCCGGATCGTTCGTCGGATCCATGAGGCTCGTCGTCAGGTCGCGGTAGTGCACATCGCCTACGACCCCGATGACAGGGACCAGGTCCGAGCCGAGAACGATCCGTTTCCCGATCGCGTTCTCTCCGGGCCAGAGGCGCTTTGCGAAAGCCTCGCTCACGACGACAACACCCGGTGCGTCCGCGCGGTCCGCGTCCGTGAACAGGCGGCCGGCGATGAGCGGGATGCGGAGTGTCTCGAAGTAGTCCGTCGTCACGCTGTGGCGGTAGAAGCGGATGGCATCATCCGGGAATCCTTCGCGCTGGAGCCTGGCTGCAGATGACCCCGTGCCGCGG
>DASUXU010000002.1:0-3681 GCA_036377735.1 Longimicrobiales bacterium | reverse complement strand
ACTCTGTCCGGATTCCGCGCGAGGCGGACTCGAGAGGCGATCGAAAATCGTGCGACGGGCCATTGCGTAGACCAGCATCCTTGAAAGCAGCTCCGGTTCCTGGTCCTGAACGACCTGGACCTGTTCGGCGACGGACTTCGGGAGCTGAACTTTCAGATCAATGGCGCACGTATCCCACATACTCGTTTGCCTCGCCGCGAAACAGAGTTTCGGCATGGGTGAAGAAGTTGTCGCGAGAGCTGCGTTCGTTTCGATCACAGCGGTGTGGCGGTCGGAGTTTTTTTCGCGAGGCAAAAGATAGGAGTGCGGGGGTCGGTGGTCAAGCATTTCGGCGCGTGTTTCCGAGTGGAAATCTCAGTGTTCAGGTATGTGAAAAGGCACTGGTTTACACGGTCGTACAAAGTGCATGCGACGTGTGTGTACGCGCGTCGTCGAGCGGTGATGTTTCACACGCCGCAATGCGGTGCGGGAGTGTAATTCCTGTTACCGGGCGACGTGAAACATGGCGTGGTGCGGCGGTGTCGCGCGGCGGCGGTGGTACGCGGCTTGAGGTTTGTGGCACGATCCTTTACCTATGAAGGGACTCCCCATGCACCGTGAAGGAGGCCATGCTGGCTCCAACCCATGAAGACGAGGCACGTGCTGCGCGTGCAGCCATGCGCGGCGACGACATCGCGCGCACGCGCTGTCGCTCATTCTCGTTTCTGGAGCGCAACGGCCAGCGGTGGACTGCATTCCTCATTACATACCTGCGTCCCGACGGCTACTGGCGCGGCTACTTCACGTTTCGCTCTGCAATCGCAGAGAGCGGCACATCCGAAGTGCGCACAGCAGATCTGTTCGTTGAAGAGACGGAGGAAGAAGTCGACGCGCGTGCGCGCGGCCTCGGCCGTCCGATCGTGAGCGCGCTGCTGGACAGTGCAATCAACACCGACGAACGTCGCCGCGGCTTCTCGCCGCAGCTCCACAAGTGGTTCCGCGACCTGCTGGCAGGCCGTACAGGCGGCCGGCCGTTCGCCGCGAAGGCATCGCCATCACTGGCGGAGCTGCGATCACTCTACGAGTCCTACCGCCTCGACCAGGTCGCGCACCTCATTGCACTGATTCAGCCGGACGACTTCCGTGAGATGGTGGAGATCCTGCTCGACGGCAAACGCATCGACTTCCGCGACCGCGACCGCCACCAGCTCGCCATGAGTGTCGTGCAGGAACTCGAGCGGCGACTGGTACTGCCCACCTTCGAGATATTCGCCGAAGACTACCTGCTGCATCCCGACATCTATGACACGTACGCCTCGACACTCCACGCCGGCGGGGAGCTTCCATAGCTCTCTTTAACAACGGATTTTACAGAATCAATCACAGAGAAACGGGGAGGGAAGGAGAAGAACGGGGAGGGTTGCTCGTGACCTCCGGTCTTCCGCGCATCCTCATGCATTGTGCTGTTTTTTTCTTGAACGGACATAACGGCGTGGGGCGCGCTACAAAAAAAAGCAGGGTCGTGCGGCCGCGGGGAGCGAAGGCTCGTGAGCGGATGCGGAGTGAACACCCGCTCCCCGTCACTCTCCTTCCCTCCCCGTTACTCTGTGATTGAATCCGTTAATCCGTTGTCTGTTAGACGAGTGACATCGGAACCGGCTTCTCGCCGCGGTAGTCGTAGAAGCCGCGCTTTGTCTTTCTGCCGTAGTAGCCGAGCGTGACCATGCGCTTGAGGAGCGGTGGCGGCGCGAAGCGGGTCTCGCGGAACTCCTCGAACATGATCTCGCTGATGTAGTACAGCGTGTCGATGCCGACGAAGTCGCAGAGGACGAAGGGTCCCATGGGATAGCCGGTCCCGAGCGTCATGCCCTTGTCGATGTCCTCCATCGACGCGAGGCCCTGCTCGAGGCAGCGGATGGCGTCGAGCATGTACGGCACGAGGAGACGGTTCACGATGAAGCCGCTGGTGTCCTTCGCCTCGACGGGCTCCTTGCCGAGCGACTTCGCGAACGACATCGCCGTCGCGAAGACCGTCTCATCGACTGCGATCGTGCGCACGACTTCAACCAGCTTCATCACCGGGACGGGATTGAAAAAGTGGAGTCCGACGAACCGCTCAGGCCGCTTTGTTGCCGCTGCCATCGCGGCGATCGTGAGCGAGCTGGTGTTGGATGCGAAGATGGTGTCCGGCCCGCAGACGGCGTCGAGCGTGCGGAACATCTCGTTCTTGACCTCGAGGTCTTCGGTTACGACCTCGATGATGATGTCGCAGTCCTTGAGGTCCTCGAGTTTCGTGGTCATGCGGATGCGGCCGAGTACCTCGTCCTTCGTCGCAGCCTCGAGCTTCCCCTTCTCTACCGCCTTCGACAGGCTCTTCTCGATGTTGCCCCGCCCCTTGGTCGCGAGATCGTCATTGATCTCGCGGACCCACGTCTCGTAGCCGGCCTTTGCGCAGACTTCCGCGATACCGCTGCCCATCAGGCCGCAGCCGAGCACTGCAACCCGCTTGATTTCCGCCATGTTCTAGTCTCCCGTGTGTGTCATCAAAGTTCATGTGTGCTGACGTCCGGTGGCCGGTGTCAGGTCTTCTTTTCGCCGAAGAATCGAGCGGCGAGGCTGCGTCGCCATGGGGCGGGCGGCGGCTCCAGCCGCTCGCGGTGCTCCGCGCGGTCCAGCAGGCCGTCGATATCGCGGCGCAGTGCCCGCATTTTCTCGTGGTACGTATTCGCCGCGATCTTCATGGAGATGCCGACACCCGCGCCCACGGATACACCCATCGACGTCGCAACGGCGATGGCCGTGGTTATTGCGTGGCCGGCGTCGCCAAACAGGAAAAGTCCGGAGGGGATGAGCCCGGTGAGTGTGCCCACAACGCTGCCTGCGATGAGACCGGTGCTCACGATGGACTTCCGCTGCGCCTCCAGGTCCGCCTCGATCTTCACGTGCGAACGTTCAGCCTCGAGCGGGTCCACACTGACGATGACGCGGCGCGCGTTGCCGATGTGGTAGCGCCGGCCCGAACGCGACAGGCTGCGCGCCATACGCGAGATCGCATCCTCGGCGGGAATGAATGACAGCTCGCCGCCGCGCTTGCGCACGAGCTGCATGTACTCCCGTGCGCTGATGTATTCCTCGAGGTTGGCGAGCGTGCGGTCCGCTTTTGCGGGCACGACGCGCGATGCGGTAACGAGGGGCTGCTCGAACCAGCGGTCGTACCAGCGCGGTGTGATCCTGAGCTGCGGCTGCTCATAGAGCGCCTGTCGCACCTGTGCGGCAGGCAGGCCGAGCTCGGTGCCGATGCGAACCAGCTCTGCTTCCGACAGCTGCTCCTCGACATCGCCCTGCACGTGCGCGAGCTCGACCGCCCGCCGGATAACGGCCTCGAGGTCTGCGCGTGCTACGCCGCGGCCGGCGGGTGGCGCGGCCGCGGTGGAACGTGAATCGCCCGGCTTAGCTTCCGGACTGTTCGCCATGCAGCTTCTCCGCCGGCACCTTGTCGCCGTGCGACTTGAACTGCGGCAGTGCGGGCGCGCCCGCGCCGAGCATGGCCTGCCCGCTCGAGGATGCCGCCGCACCACCGCCCTTGAACTTCTCGAGGATGCCGCCGAACAGCTCGATCGGGATCGGGAAGAGTGTCGTGGAATTGTTCTCGGTCGCGATCTCCGCGACGGTCTGGAGATAGCGGAGCTGGATCGCGGCCGG
>DASUXU010000001.1:0-14174 GCA_036377735.1 Longimicrobiales bacterium | reverse complement strand
GGCGTTCGCGTATGTCGGGCCGGGCGACATGACGATTCTGCCGGACCCCGGCTACCAGCCCTACATCGGCGGCACACTGCTCGCCGGCGGTCAGCCGCACATCGTGCCGCTGCGCGCGGAGAACGACTTCCTGATTCCGCTCGACGAGATTCCGGAAGACGTCGTGAAGCGCGCGCGCATCCTGTACCTCAACTATCCGAACAACCCGACCGCCGCCGTTGCGCCGCGTTCCTATCTGGAGGAAGCGGTGCAGTTCTGCACGAAGCACGGGATCCTGCTGGCGTATGACAACGCCTACAGCGAGCTCGCGTTCGATGGCTACCGCCCGCCCAGCATTCTCGAGATCGACGGCGCAATGGACGTGGCCATCGAGTTCCACTCGTTCTCGAAGACGTACAACATGACGGGCTGGCGCATCGGCTGGGCCGCGGGGAATGCCGGCGCGATCGCTGCGCTCTCGCGGATCAAATCCTTCGTCGACACGGGCCAGTTCATGGTGGTGCAGGCCGCGGCGGTCGGCGCACTCAGCACTTACGACACCTGGGTGCCGTCGAACATCGCCGCGTTCCGCGAGCGGCGCGACGCGCTCGCTGAAGCACTGCGAGGCCGCGGCTTCGATGTGACGGTACCGGAAGCCACGATGTACCTGTGGGTGCCGACGCCCGGCGGTCAGCCGTCGGAGCCGTTTGCGCGGCGGGCCCTCCTCGAGCAGGGCGTGGTAATAATGCCCGGCGCAGCGCTGGGACCGGGCGGCGAAGGCTATATCCGGCTCGCGCTGACCCAGCCGGCCGCCCGCCTGGCTGAGGCCGCCGAACGCCTGGGCCGCATCGTCTGAAAAAGCCGGTACGGCGCGCCGCGGTGCCGGTGAACAATCCGGAACAGCGGCCCTCGGCCGGGTTTACAACAGGGGTGTCATCCCCCGAGCCGCTCCCGCCCGCAGCACGGCGCCCGTCGCCGGACGCCGACCCGCGCGATCTGCATGCACTCATGCAGCTGCCGCAGGAAGCACGCGGGTCGCGCGCATCCTCCATTGCGCTCTCGATCATACTCCACGTAGCACTGATCCTTCTCATCCGTGCGTACGTCTGGATCCCGATCGTACAGAAGGACCAGCCGGTCTTTCACGTGTTCAATCTCGATGCGCTGCCGAAGGAGCCGCCCGTCCCTGTGCCGGCACCACCGGCCGCGGAAGCGGATGCCACGCCCGACCTCCCCGAGCCCGCGCCGCTCACTCCCACGCGCATCGCGCAGCCTGCGGTTGACGATCGGCCGGTGCTGACACAGCCGGCAGTCATCCCGTCGGCAATTCCAGCGCCCGGCGATGCCGTGACCACACCGAACCCCGGCGTGGTCAGCTCGCCGGCCGGTCGGTTCCAGCGTCGCATTGTCGATCCGGCGCTGTGGGTCGGACCGGCCACGGCGTTCCCGGCGCCGGTGACGCCGGCGGAAGCAGCAGCCGGCCGCCTCGCCGCCGGGATCCGCAGTTACAACGATTCGGTCGCGGCCGCAGCCGCCGAGGAAGCAGGTGCAACGGACTGGACGGTGAAAGACAAGGATGGCGGTCGCTGGGGTGTGTCACCCGGCGCGATCCACATCGGCAGTGTGACACTGCCGCTGCCATTCGGATTCAGTGGCCCGACGGGCCGCCGTGAAGAGACGGCGGACAAGATGCGGACGTACGCCGAATCGAATGCGCAGGCGAAGCGCATGGAGATCGAGGAGACGTTCGAGTCGCGGGCGAAGGCGCTGCGGAAGCGGAAGGATGCGGAGCGCGACAGTGCGCGCGCGGCGCGCGCACGGAACGGCGGAAACTAGGTTAAGGCTTTGCCTGCGTGATTGCGTCCGCAGGTGTCGGCCGGCCGACGAGATAGCCCTGGATGAAGTCACACCCCGCCGCGGTCAGCCAGTCCATCTGTGACTGGTGCTCCACACCTTCTGCAATGACCTGAGCACCGATGCGGTGCGCCAGGCTGATCATGATCTCCAGCATCTGCTCGTCCTTCTCGTTCACACCGATCTCCTCGATGAAGCTGCCGTCCAGCTTGAGCAGGTCCACCGGGAAATGCTTCAGGTATGCAAGCGACGAGTGACCGATGCCGAAGTCATCGACGGCAATGACGACGCCGGTCTGCTTGAGCTCGTGCAGCACGGCGGCGGTGGCGGCCGTGTCGTGCATCGCCGCGCTCTCGGTGATCTCGACCACCAGCCGCTCCGGCTCGAGCTCGTTCGACTCGAGGACGCGCGCGATGTAGCCGGGCAGCTCGCTGTCGTGCAGTGAGCGTGCGGAGAGGTTGACGGACACCCACCCCTCCCAGCTCTCCGCTTTCCATGCGGCCGCCTGCTTTACAGCCGTGGCGATCGCCCAGCGATCCAGCGCCACGATGCGGCCAGTGCGTTCGGCGAGCGGGATGAAGTAGGCGGGCGTCATCATGCCGCGCTCGAGGTGCGGCCAGCGCGCGAATGCTTCCACACCCACCATCGCTTCGCGCGTCAGCGCCTCCGCGCCGACGATGCGCCCGGTCGCCGCTGCGACAATGGGCTGGTAGTGCAGCACGAACTGATCATGATCCCACGCCCAGCCCAGGTCATCTTCGAGCGCCAGCTTCTCGTGCGTCAGCTCGCTCACCTCACGCTGGTAGAACTCGAACCCCGCGCTGTTCGAGCGCGCGCGCACCATCGCCAGCTCCGCGCACTCCGTCAGCTCGTCATACGTGCGCGCGTCATGCGGGAACAATGCGACGCCGATGTGGGCCTCGACGGACAGCGACTCGTGGCGGATGTTGTACGGCAGGCACAGTGCATCGCGCAGGCGACGCACTACGCGCGCGGCGGATTCCTCTTCCGACACTTCGCTCAGCAGCACGAGGAACTCGTCGCCGGGCAGGCGCGCGAGTGTGTCGCTCTCACGCAGTCCCTGCTTCAGGCGGTCCGCAACGGAACGCAGCACCATGTCACCCGTCTCGCGGCCATGACTCTGGTTCAGTGTGCGCAGGCGGTGGATGTCGATGTGCAGCAGCGCGGCCGTCTTGCCGTGACGTCGCGCCAGGGCGAGGATCTGGCCGGAGCGCTCGCGCAGAAGGCGCTGATTGGCTACGCCGGTCAGCACGTCGAAGTACGCGCGGTCCTCGAGATGCAGCTCCAGCGCCTTACGCTTCGTGATGTCGCGGCCGACACTCACGAAATGCGTGATCGTGCCCAGGTCGTCGCGCACCGGTGTGATCACGATATCCTCGTGATAGATGCCGCCGTCACGGCGGCGGTTCACGAGCTCCGCGGCAAACGGCCGGCCGGCCGTGATCGTCTGCCACATGCTCGTGAAATAGTCAGGACGGTGACGGCCCGACTTCAGGATGGATGGGGAGAGACCGATTACGTCCGCAGCCGCGTGGCCGGAGATGCGCTCGAACGCCGGGTTCACCCAGACAATGCAGCCGCGCGCGTCGGTGATCATCACGCTGTCCGGCGTGTCACGATACGATGCCGCCATGAGCGCGGTGCGCGCGTCGCTGTCAGCGCTTTCCGTCACGTCCTCGATCTCTACGACAATCGACTGGAGCGACGGCGTGTCCAGCATGTTGCGCGCGCGGATCTCGAACCAGCGGTGCGGCGTCGCTTCGCCGCGGCAGCGGACGCGGAGCACGACCGTATCACTTGTGCCGCCGAACACCGGTGCAACGCGCGTGTCGAACGCAGCACGGTCCTCGGGCATCAGGATTTCGGCGAGCCCGAGCTTCAGCTCCGGCGCGCGTTCGGACGCGGGCCCGAGGACAGTGGCGGCGTTGGGCGTGATCGCGATGATGGAGCCGTCGGGGCGGAGCAGACAGAAGACCGTGGACTCCTCGATCAGCCGGCGCTGCACTTCCTGCAGTGCGTCATCCGGCGAGCCGCGGCCGAACAGCGGGCGCAACAGCGCAACGGCGCCAGCGGCGGCGAACAGGGTGTCCAGACCCTTCGTGGTCATTCCCGGCTCCGGGGATCAGATGGCTTCAAAGGGAGCAGCCAGCCGGCTGCCGCGACTCACGGGGTATCCTGAAACGTAGCCGTCAACCGTCGAAGGTGCAAGGACTTAGACGCGGCGGCGACGCGCGGCGCCAGGGTCCGGCGAGCGGCTCGTACACCGCGCTTTCCGTCCCGCGCACTGGTGCGGCTCTTGCCCATGTGGAATCCAGACAATGGGACAGCAGGAGAGATGAGATGAAGAGATCTGGCAGGACCCGGCTTCTCGGTGCGATCGGCATCGGGCTGGCCGCGGGCGGGGCGGCATTCATGGTGTGGCGCATGCGGCGCCGTCTCTGGGATCGCCCCGCGTCGTATCCCGGCTCCGACCTCGAGGACGCAGTCGTAGATGCACTGCGGCAGGACGCCCGTGCGGGCTCGTCCGCCATCGATGTCGCGGCTGTAGCGCCGGGCGTGATCGAGCTGAGCGGCACCGCCACGGACTGGATGGCAGCCCGCCGCGCGGTCGAGCTGACACAGGCCGTCGAAGGCGTGACCACCGTCGTCAACCGCCTCGACATCGAAGCACTCGAGAACCAGCTCGCGCGGACGCGGCAGCGGTTCGCAAACGGCGACCCGGCACTCACCGAGACGCACTGGTATGGCGTCGGTGTCGGCGCAGGGAAGCGGAGGCAGGGCGCGGTGACCGACCCGCCGCAGCGCGACGACTCGCGCAAGATGAAGACGGAGGCGATCGACCGGGCGGCGGAATAGCCCGGCAGTGATCCCGGAAAGCAGGCGGGGGTACGCAGTTGCGGACCCCCGTTTTTTCGTTAAGCTACCCGATTACCCGCCACCACAGGACGTCCAGGAAGCATGACGGAACCGCTGTCGCCGCAATACGATCCCGGTGCAATCGAGACATCGCTGTACCGCGAATGGGAAGAGAATGGCTGGTTTCACGCCGACGAGCAGAACGTCCTCGGCGGAAAGCGGGACCCGTACGTGATCGTCATTCCTCCGCCCAACGTGACCGCCGTGCTCCACATGGGGCACGGATTGAACAACACGATCCAGGACGTGCTCACGCGCTGGCAGCGCATGCGCGGGCGGGAAGCGTTGTACCTCCCGGGTACGGACCACGCCGGCATTGCGACGCAGAACGTCGTCGAGCGGCTGATTGCTACGGAAGGAAAGACGCGTGACGACCTCGGCCGCGAGAAGTTCGTCGAGCGCGTGTGGACGTTCGTGGATGAGACCGGCTCGACGATCCTGCAGCAGCTGCGCGCGATCGGCTGCTCCTGCGACTGGAGCCGCACGCGCTTCACACTCGAGCCCGATCTCTCGCGCGCCGTGCGCGAAGTCTTCGTGCGGCTGTACGACAAGGGGCTGATCTACCGCGGCAACTACATCATCAACTGGTGCCCGCGCTGCCTCACGGCGCTGTCCGACGAAGAGGCGGAGCCGGAGGAGACGAACGGCAAACTGTATCACCTGCGCTATCCCCTCGCCGGTGACGCGCCCGCGGGTCTGCCACGCCTGCCGGACGGCCGCGCGTACATCGTGGTTGCAACGACGCGGCCGGAAACCATGCTGGGCGATACCGCCGTCGCCGTGAACCCGGAGGACGGGCGGTATGCCTCAGTCATCGGGCGCGACATCATGCTGCCGCTCGCGGAGCGTGTGATTCCCGTCATCGCGGACGCGTATGTGGATGCGGAGTTCGGCAGTGGCGCAGTGAAGATCACGCCGGCGCACGACCCGAATGATTTTGACATGGCGCGCCGTCATCCGATCGCCACGGTGAACATCCTGAATCCGGACGCGACACTGAACGACAGCGTGCCGGCGGCGTTCCGCGGACTCGACCGGTTCGAGGCGAGGAAGAAGGTGGTCGCGGCGTTCGAGGCGGCCGGCCTGCTGGAGAAGGTGGAAGACCATCGCCACGCCGTGCCGCACTGCTACCGCTGCGACACCGTGGTCGAGCCGCGGCTGTCCGAGCAGTGGTTCGTGAAAATGAAGCCGCTCGCGGAGCCTGCGCTTGCTGCATCGCGCGAGGGGCGTGTGAAGTTCACGCCGGAGCGGTGGACCAAGGTGTACGACGGCTGGCTCGAGAACATCCGGGACTGGTGCATCTCGCGCCAGCTCTGGTGGGGCCACCGCATCCCCGTCTGGTACTGCCGCGCGCCCGGCTGCAGCGAGATGATCGTGGCGCGCGAGGATCCGACGAGCTGCACGCGCTGCGGCGGCACTCAGCTCGAGCAGGACCATGACGTGCTCGACACATGGTTCTCATCCTGGCTCTGGCCGTTCTCGACGCTCGGCTGGCCGGACGAGACACAGGACCTGAAGGCGTTCTATCCGACGAACACGCTCGTGACCGCGCCCGAGATCCTGTTCTTCTGGGTCGCGCGCATGATCATGGCCGGGCTCGAGTTCCGCGGCGAGCTGCCGTTCACGGACGTGTATCTCACGGGGACCGTGCGCGATCTGCAGGGCCGGAAGATGTCGAAGTCGCTGGGCAACGGCATCGATCCGCTGGAGGTCGTGAACCTGTTCGGCGCGGACGCACTGCGCTACACCGTCATCGCCGGCGCGGGTCTCGGCACCGACGTGTACATGGACCCCGACAACCTCGAGAGCACGTTTGCGGTCGGACGCAACTTCGCGAACAAGGTGTGGAACGCCGGTCGCTTCGCGCTGATGAACGTGTCGTCCGACACAGTCGCGCCCGTTGCGGATGTCAGTGCATCGCTCGAGCTCGCGGACCGCTGGATCCTGTCGCGCCTGGATGCCGCGATCGAGGACGTGACGCGTCATCTCGAGAGCTTCCGCTTCCACGAGGCCGCCGCCAGTGCGTACCACTTCTTCCGCGGCGAGCTCGCCGACTGGTACCTCGAGCTGGTGAAGCCACGCCTGCTGGATGGCGGCGATGCCGCGAGTCGCGCGGCGGCGGAGTCCACGCTCGTCGCCGCACTGGACGGAATTCTCCGGCTGCTGCATCCGATCATGCCATTCATCACGGATGCTCTCTGGCGACGGCTGCCCCGCGTTTCCGGTGAAACAGCCGCGGCTTCCATCATGATCGCGTCGTGGCCGCAGAGCGGCGTGCGACGCGATGCGGACGCGGAAGCGGCCATGACCGCACTGATGGAGCTGATCGGTGAAGTGCGGAAGCTGAGGTCGGAGTACAACGTGCCGCCGGGCAAGCCGATCTCGATCCGTCTCACCGACGTACACGCCGTGCTCGAGCAGTGCCTCGCCGCAGAGGAGCGCGCAGTTCGCCGGATGGCTAAGGTCGGCTCGATCGAGCGCGGCGCATCAGGCGACGCGGATGCGGCGGGCCCAGCTGCAGCCGGCGGCGCGGGCGCGCACGCCGTGCTCCGCGGCGGTGCCGAGTTGTTCATCCCGCTGGCCGAGATGGTGGACGTCGCAGTGGAGCGGGATCGGCTGCAGAAGGAGCTGGACCGCGTCGAAGGCATGCTGCGTGGCGTGGAAGGCAAGTTGTCGAACGAGCAGTTCACCGGCCGCGCACCGGCGGAGGTCATCGAGAAGGAGCGCGAGAAGGCGAGCAACTTCCGCGACCAGCGCGACCGCCTGTCCTCGAAGCTGAAGTCGCTCGCGTGATCGTCAGAATCTGGCGCGGCCTCCCGCTGGCCGGTGTGATCGCCGGTCTGACCGCGCTCGCCGCCGTGCTGCTGGCAGGTTGTGCCAAGGCGTATGCGCCGCCCGGCGGAGAGCAGGACCGTACACCGCCGCGGCTCGTCTCCACGACGCCGGAAGCGCTCGCGGTCGTGCCGGGATTCAATCAGCCGATCGTGTTCACATTCGACGAGACGCTGGCGGAGCAGGGGATCAACAATGCGACGGTTGTGGTGTCGCCGCAGCCGCAGGGCAACGTCGAGATCGAGCGGCACGGCAACCGTATCGCGGTGAAGAGCCCGGCAGGGTGGACCGCGGGGCAGGTTTATCGCGTACTCGTCCGCCCGGGCATCGGCGACCGCTTCGGCAACCGCAGAACGGACGCGCTCGAGATCGTGTTCTCGACCGGGCCGCCGATCGAGAGCACCGCGTTCGCCGGACTCGTGACGGACCGGCTTACGGGCCGCGCTGCTGCTGACGCGGCCATCGAGGCGGTGCGCGCAGCCGATTCCGCGGTGTATACCACGGACGCCGATTCGGCCGGCTTCTTCGCCCTGCGCAGTGTGCCGTCCGGTGTGTATGCGGTGCGCGCATACTTCGACAGCAACCGCAACCGCCGCCGAGACCCGTCCGAAGCGGTGTCGGCACAGCGGCCGGTGACGCTGACGCCAACCGATACCGTGACCGCGGAGTTCGTGCTGCTGCCGGCCGACACCACCGGGCCACGCCTGACGCGCGCGGAGGTGGTGGACTCACTGCATGTGAAGGTCGGCTTCGACGACTATCTGGACCCCGAGGGCATTTCCAGCCCCACCGTCCAGGTCGAGCGTCTCCTGCCGGACAGCACCAGTACCGTCGTCGGGTTCACAGGTCTGGTGCTGGCCAACCGCTACCGCCCCGCGCCGCCGGCGGACAGTGCGGCTGTGCCCGACAGCGCGCGTGCCGCCCGACCCGACAGCGCCCGCGCTGCACAGGAGCCCGTGTCATCGCTGCCGGATCGCGACGTCATCATCACACTCGCGGCTCCGCTCGTGCCCGGCACTCGCTATCGCGTCACCATCACCGCAGTTCGCAATGTCAACGGCCTCGCGGGCGGCGGCGGCGGGGAGTTCGCCGTTCCGCCGTCGCGCTGACCCATGGATCCCGCACAGGATCCCCGCCGGCTGATTCCCGCCGTGGACCGCCTGCTGAACAGTGCTGCGTTCGAAGACCTCGTCGCAACGACGCACCGCCCGCTGCTGCTCGATATCCTGAATGACGTGATCGAAGCCGTGCGGCGCGGTGACGCCCGGGCGCCGGACGCGGACGCAGATGACGTCGCGAGCTGGTTCGCTGCTCACACTGCCGAACGGGTCGCCGCGCTGCACACATCGACACTCCGACGCGCAATAAATGCGACGGGTGTCGTGCTGCACACCAATCTCGGCCGCGCGCCGCTGGCGGATGCTGCACTTGCGGCAGTGCAGGAAGCTGCGGCTGGTTACAGCACGCTCGAGTACGACGTGGATACGGGCGGCCGGGGATCACGTTATGACCATTGCGCGCCGCTGCTTCGCCGCCTCACCGGTGCGGAAGATGCACTCGTCGTGAACAACACCGCGGCGGCACTGGTGCTCGTGCTGAATACATTCGCGCGTGGCAAACAGGTCGTGGTGTCCCGCGGCGAGCTGGTCGAGATCGGCGGGTCATTCCGCGTGCCGGACATCATGGCGCGCAGCGGCGCGCGGCTCGTGGAAGTCGGCGCAACCAACCGGACCCATGCGGCGGATTACGTAAGCGCCATCACGCCGAAGACCGGCATGCTGCTCAAGGTTCATCACTCGAACTTCAGCATGTCAGGCTTCACCGCCGCCGTGGAGCTCGACGATCTCGCGGCGACAGCGCGCACCGCGAATGTCCCGCTGCTTTACGACCTCGGCTCCGGTCTGTTGGATGACGCGCACGCCGAAGTGGTACCGGGTGAGCCGACCGCGCGCGGTGCACTGCAGGCGGGCGCGGACATCGTCGTCATGAGCGGTGACAAGCTGCTGGGCGGCCCGCAGGCGGGCATCATCCTCGGCAGCAGCAGCACCGTTGCAAAGCTGAAGAAGAACCCTCTGACGCGCGCACTGCGTGTGGACAAGCTGACGATCGCCGCACTGGAAGCGACGCTCCGCCTGCATCTCGATCCGCGGCAGGCGCGGCGGGAGGTTCCCGTGCTCCGCATGCTGTCGGCGACACACGCGGACCTGCACGCGCGGGCGATGTCGTTCGCGGCGAAGCTCGCGGCTGCGGGCGTTGCCGCAGATGTCACCGACGGCGTGTCCGCCGTGGGCGGCGGTGCGTCGCCGGACCGCGAGCTGCCCAGCGCGCTCGTGCGGCTGCTCGCAGACAAGCCGTCCGCGGCGACACTCGCGCGCCGGCTGCGGTCTTCACCGACTCCGGTCGTCGCGCGGATCGATGGCGGTCACGTCCTGATCGACCTGCGCACCGTCGCACCGGCGGAAGAGGGACTTCTGCGCGAGGCCGTGACGGCGGCCATCACACCTCCGCGCAGGACCGCACAGTGATGACGTCGCATGACAACCTCCGGCCCGCACTGTTTGCCGACCGTGACGGGACGATCATCGCGGAAGTGGAGTACCTCTCCGACCCGGATGGTGTCTTCCTGATTCCCGGCGCGGCCGGCGCACTGCGCGCGTTTGCCGACGCAGGCTACGCGATCGTGATCGTGACCAACCAGTCGGGAATCGCCCGCGGATTCTATACGGAGGACGACTACCAGCGCGTGAACGCCCGCGTGCTGAAGCTGCTGGCAGACGAGGGCGTGGCGGTGGACGGTGTCTATCACTGCCCGCATCACCCGTCGGTGAACGGCCTGTGCGACTGCCGGAAGCCGGGCACGGGCATGTACCTCCAGGCGGCCGGCGACCTGGGCCTCGACGTCCGCCGCAGCATCTTCGTGGGGGACCGGCGTCGGGACACGGACCCGGCGCTGGCACTGGGCGGGCGTGGCATCCTGGTGCGGACGGGGCATGGCCGCGGCGAGGTGGCGGGTCCGGAAATCGGGGTCGCGGAGGACCTCGCGGACGTCGCGGCACAGATCCTTCCGCTTGACACTCCAGACCGCCGGAAATAACGTCCCTGCCTGACGTTGTAGCACGAAACCCGGCGGTCCGAAGCGGGTATTTCATGGGTCAGTCCGAAAGGACACTCATTTGGAGGATGGGACGATGACCATTACGGTCACATCGACAGCAGCGGACGAGGTCCGGAAGTTCATTGTGGACCAGGGCGCGGCCGAGGACGTTGCAGGCCTGCGCGTGGCAGTTCTGCCGGGCGGCTGCTCCGGTTTCCAGTACGGCCTGAATATCGAGGACGAGGCGCAGGAGGACGACGACATTCTCGTCTCCAACGGCATCCGTCTCTTCGTAGATCCGTTCAGCAGCCAGTATCTCGACGGCGTCGAGATCGATTACGTGACGACCATGATGGGTTCGGGCTTCACGTTCAAGAACCCGAACTCCACCGGCGGCTGCGGCTGCGGCAGCTCGTTCACGGCATAACGAACCCGCGGTTCGGTTCAAATGGGGAAGCGGGCCCGCGGGATGAACCTGCGGGCCCGTCGCGTATCTGAAGCAGTTGGCCGCATCGCGAGCGGTTTCGCGTACCTGACAAGTAAGGAGTCGGCGCGTGGTCCAGATATCTGAGCGTGTGAAGAGTCCGCTCGAGTATACGAAGCTGTCGCGTGAAGAGCTGACGTCGATCATCACCCGCCGCAAGGCGGAGCTGAACGCGGTCATCCTCGGGCACAACTACCAGCGCGGCGACATCCAGGACGTCAGCGACTTCGTCGGCGACTCGCTCGGCCTGTCGCAGGAAGCGGCGAAGACGGAAGCGGACGTCATCGTCTTCTGCGGCGTGCACTTCATGGCGGAGACCGCGAAGATCCTGTCGCCCTCGAAGAAGGTGCTGATGCCGGACCTGCGCGCGGGCTGCCCGATGGCGGACTACGTCACGGGCTCGTCGCTGCGCAAGCTGAAGCAGCAGTATCCGGACGCGGCCGTTGTCGCGTATGTGAACTCGACCGCGGACGTGAAGGCGGAGTCCGACATCTGCTGCACGAGCTCGAACGCGGTGCAGGTCGCGGAGTCCATCGACCGCAACCGTCCGATCCTGTTCGTGCCGGACCGCAACCTCGCGCAGTACGTGGCCGAGCGCACCGGCCGCGCGATCCGCAGTGCGTCGTCCACGGAGCGCACGGGTGACCCGGGCGAGATCATCGCGTGGGACGGCTACTGCTACGTGCACGATGACCTGGTGATCCAGGAGCTGAACGCCGCGAAGCAGGCGCATCCCGACGCGAAGGTCGTGATCCATCCCGAGGCGAGGCGCGACCTGCTCGAGCACGCGGACTTCGTGGTGTCCACTTCCGCCATGGCGCAGCTCGCCGAGCGCTATGACACGCTGATCATCGGCACGGAGCGCGGCCTGATCGACCGGCTGCACCAGCTCTATCCGCAGAAGACGATCATCCCGCTGTCGCGGGCGGCGGTGTGCGGCAACATGAAGGTGAACACGCTGTCGAAGCTCGCGTGGTGCCTGGACGTCGGCCAGCACGAGGTCCTGCTCGATGAAGACATGCGCGCGCGCGCCGAGGTTTCGCTCCGCCGTATGCTCGGCATTGCCGGCGGCTGGCGCATCCCGACACCGGAAGAAGAGCGGCTCGAGGAGCAGGTCCTGGACGACCGCGGGTGCGGCTGCGCGTGAGTGAGCTGCACGTTCAGACGTTCATCTCGCCCGCGTTCGGCCAGAACGCCTACGTCGTGTGGCGTGATGGCGGGTCCGCCGTCGCAATCGATCCGGGTGCGGAAGCGGAGGCGATGGCCGACTTCATCGCTTCCGAAGGCCTGTGGTGTGAGGCGATCCTGCTGACGCACGCGCACCTCGATCACATCGAGGGCGTCGCCGCACTCGTCCGCCGGACCGGTGCCGCCACGTGGATGCATCCGGATGACCAGCCGCTGTACGAGCGCGCGCAGGACCAGGGCCTCGCGTTCGGCTATCCCATCGAGGCTCAGCCACCCATCGATAATCCGCTTTCGGACGGACAGCGCGTCGACTTCGGCGGGACTGCCTTTGACGTCATCCACGTGCCGGGTCATGCGCCCGGTCATGTGCTCTTCCATGACGCCGTCGCCGGTGTGGCATTTTCAGGCGACGTCATCTTTGCCGGTTCGATCGGTCGCTCAGACCTGCCTGGTGGCAACCTCCAGACACTCATGCGCAGCATCCGGGAGCGCGTGCTCAGGCTGCCGGATGACACCGTGCTGTATTCCGGCCACGGTCCCGAGACCACGGTCGGCCATGAGCGCATCTCGAATCCGTTCCTGATCCCGCAGTACGGCGGCGGCGTCGTTTGACCATGCGCATCGCCGTATTCGCATCCGGCGGCGGCACCAACCTCCAGGCACTTCTCGACCATTTCAATGGCGACGTCTCCCGCGGCGCCCGGGTTTCCCTCGTCGTATGCGACCGCGCCGGCGCGGTGGCGCTTACTCGTGCTGCGGATGCGGGCGTAGCTTCAGCCCTGATTCCCGTCACCGGTCGCGCGCCCGGCGACGTCGGACGCGACACGCTCCAGGTCCTGGCCGAGCACGACATCTCCCTTATTGTGCTCGCGGGATATCTGCGGCTCGTTCCGGTCGAGGTCATCGAGAAGTACCGCGACCGCATCGTCAACATCCATCCCGCACTGCTGCCCGCCTTTGGCGGCGGCGGCATGTATGGCCGGCGTGTGCACGAAGCCGTGATTGCCGCGGGGTGCCGCGTAAGCGGCGCCACCGTGCACCTCGTGGACGAGCATTACGACCAGGGCCGCATTCTGGCGCAGTGGCCTGTGCCTGTGCTGGCTGGTGACACCGCCGAGTCGCTGGCGGCGAGGGTGTTGCGCGTGGAGCATGTACTGCTGCCCGCTGCGGTCGAGGCGGTGGCCGCGTGGCTCGCGCGCGGTGAGAGTCTGGGCGCTGCTTCGGGAGGCGGAGCCGGTCGCGGCGACTTATTCTTCACGCTCGACGCCAGCACACCAGGCGACGTGCCCACAGAGTTTCTACTTCAGTGACAGGATCCGCATGCCGCGCGCACTGCTGAGTGTTTCGGATAAGACTGGACTGACGGAGTTCGCCCTCGGACTGGCCGACCTCGGCTGGGAGCTGCTCTCGACAGGCGGTACTGCAGCCGCGCTGCGCGAAGCCGGGCTGGCCGTGACCGACGTGAGCGCGGTGACGAACCATCCGGAGATGATGGACGGGCGCGTTAAGACGCTGCACCCCGCCGTGCACGCCGGACTGCTCGCACGGCGCGACAATCCGTCGGACATGAAGGCGCTCGCGGAACAGGGGTACGCGGAGATCGATCTCGTCTGCGTGAACCTGTACCCGTTCCACGAAGCCGTCGCCGCCAATGCGGATGTGCCCGCCGCGATGGAGAAGGTGGACATCGGCGGGCCCAGCATGCTGCGCTCCGCGGCGAAGAACCACGCGTCGGTGCTCGTCGTGGTGGATCCGGCGGACTATACGCGCGTACTTGCAGCGCTGCGGGAGAACACGGCGCACGCT